>WQVV01000048.1 GCA_009785665.1 Defluviitaleaceae bacterium | reverse complement strand
CCAACTGTGCATAATCTAAGCAAGCAAGCAAGCAAGCAAGCAAGCAAGCAAGCAAGCAAGCAAGCAAGCAAGCAAGCAAGCAAGCAAGCAAGCAAGCAATGATATAGCCTGTGACGCTTTTGTAAACCTCCCAAGCAGTTTGATAAATAAAGACCACTTGTTGCAGTATTTGCAATGAGCGGTCTTTTTTGTGTTTTCGTGGAGTTTTGGAAAGCGCGACAAAAAAAATCCAAAGGTGAAGGAGAGAAAAAAATGAAAAAAAATGAAATCAAAGGTAATGGCTTCAAGAAGCCACTGTATGTGCGTATTGCAGTGGTTTTGTTTGCGGCATTTATCTCTGCAAGTACATTAACAGTTTCAGCAGCAGAACCGTGGCAGGAAGCCTACGCAAATTTTTTACGGGAACATATTGGAAGTGGGGATAGATTCATGTTGCATGACATTGACGGTGATGATATACCTGAATTGTTTCATGTTGAAGCTGCAGAAAGTTGGGGCTGGGGTAGATACAACACTTACGTTTTCACTTTTATTGACGGGGTTAAAAAACCGCTTATGAATCATTTGAGTCTTTGGAGTGAATCTGGGAGTGGAAGCTTTTCCGCAATCCATATTCTTAACGAAGATAACGCACTTGGTTTTTTTGAACGTTCGTCCGCTGCTCACTTATATCACTTTACATTAATAAATGGGGAATTAACTTCTCAACTTGTACGGTTCACACAAGTCACTGAAGAATATATTGATGGTGAGTGGCATCTACACCTTGACCATTTTGTGTATATAGAGGGATATAGTAACGTGGAGGATTTTCCACCTCGCACTGGTGAAGCAACTGGTGGAACAGGTGCTACTATCCAGGGAGATACAGGTATTTTTGGTGTACCGCCAGGATTGCAAGGCGAAGACCATCCTAGACATGGAGAAGTACTGGAACGGCTTTCAAGACTGGACAATATAATTTTGGGGTATTCAATACTGGAAGAGGGCAGTACAACTTGGAGGCATGGGCAGCTCTTACATGAAATCACCGAAACCAACATACAAAGCATAATTTTCGAGGGACAAACCGCCGCGCCAACCACGCCCGTGCAGGACGTACAAGAAATACCAATTGCGCAACCGCCAACACAAATGACATTACTTAGCCCCACCGCGCTTGCAAACGTGGTTGATACAGCAACCGCAGTGCAAGCGGTGCGTAACGCTCTTGCAATTGCAAACTATGACTATGTAGCCCAGCACGGATTGCTGGAACTTTTCGCAGACAATGCAATTGCGCGTGCCGCAAGCGTTGAAGTTTTGGGCGGGGTTGTTGCAGTGAATCAAGCTACAACTGCGCAGTTACAAGCAACTGCCGAAGCCACTCGCGCCGCAATATACGCAATGTTTGCAGAAGAAGGCTACACAACAAGGCGCGACTTAAATGCAACAATATCTTTTGTGACGGATTCTTCCACAACGCAAATTTCTACAGAACCATCCACGCAAGCAGAACAAGTAATAATCCGCACGCCATATTACGAAATAATTCTGCCGCCTGTTTTTATGGCATCAGATGTTTCAACTTCGCCACTTACCATTAGCGTAAACACGGGCAATTCATACACGGTGGCATTTAGCCGCGAAGTAGAAACACCTATTCGCCTTGCAGTGCCGCCGCTTGCAACCGACACAAACTATCAAACCAAACGTAACACAGCAGGGCAAGCCATTCCAAGCCGATTCAACCCCGCAAATGGCTTGCTTCAAAGCAGAATCAGTGCAAGCGATACTTTTGTAGTAGTTGAAAACCGCGTGGACTTCACCGACATACAAAACCTTTCGCAAGGAATGCAACAGGCAATTCGTGAACTAGCCGCGCAAGAAATTTTTCAAGGCACAGCACCAGGCAGATTTAGCCCAGAAGATTCAGTAAACCGTGCGCAAATGTCTACATTAATAATGCGTATGTTGGGCGGGCTAGACCCCAACGCAGACGGAAATTTCAACGATGTTGCGCGTACAGATTGGTTTTTCGGCGCGGCAGGTTCTGCAAACAGACGCGGCATAATGACGGGAACTGGCGGCGGAAACTTTTCTCCAATGCTGGTACTACCACGCGAGCAATTAACGGTAGTGTCCACACGCGTTCTTCGTGACGAAATGGGTTACGCCGCACCCGCAAACCCCGCGCCACTACTGCAAACATTCACAGACCGCGACACAATTTCCAACTGGGCAACAAGCGACATAGCACTAGCCCAACGTGAAGGGCTAATCCTTCCCCGCCCAGATGGCACGTTCCGCCCATCAGATTCCATGACACGCGGCGATGTCGCACTCATGATGCACAGGTTATATTTGCTACTCTGGTAATATAGTAAACAACGGAACTCCAAACAACAAAAACCGCTTGCGCTTAATTGTACGCATATGGGGAATACGCCCTAGTAAATTTCTGCAAGCGGTTTTTGTATGCCTTAGAAGCTAAAATTCCATTCTTGAAAATGCAATGCCCATAGTCTATAATTAGGGCAGATGAAGCAGATGAAGCAGATGAAGCAGATGAAAACAGCACACAGGATAGGGGCATGATGGTTTGGCAGTAATTCACAAAGCAAAAGACAACAGCGTAAAAACAATCCTAGCAGAGCCAGAACTTTTTGCCGAATTTTTACGCAACTTTATCCCTATTGATATTCTAAAAGACGTTGCCCCAACAAATATAGAGGATATATCCGAACGGTTAATATCCTTGGTATCCGAGCAAAAAGATGGGGATACTATAAAGCGTATAAACCTAAATGACGGAAAATCACTTTTTGTTATTGCCATTGTAGAACACGAATCAAAAGTTAATTTCCGCGCGCCATTCAAAATACTGTTGTATATCGCATTGATACTGAATGACTACGAAAAAGAAGTAAACAAGGACGAAAAAATCACCCATACAAAGGATTTCAAATATCCGCCCATTCTCCCCATAATTTTTTATGACGGCGAGAGCGAATGGACGGCAGAAACAAATTTTCTAAACCGCACAGAGATGAGTGAAATTTTTGCAAAATATATTCCGAAATTCGAGTATGAACTGGTGAGCCTAAAGGATTATAGTTTTGCAGATTTGGCTGAGTTTGGTGACACGCTTTCATTATTTATGATGGTAGATAAACTTAAAACCGCCGAAGCGTTTAGCGAACTTGGCAAGCTGCCCAAAGAGTATATCGAACGACTAGAGGATATGAACGTGCCACCGCATTTGAAAGAATTGTTAGTAAAAGTTATCACCGTTTTATTGAGGAAAATTAACGTTCCGCAAGACGAAATTGACGTACTGGTGGAACGGATAGATGAAAGGGGCGTTAGCGAAATGTTATCAATTGAAAACTACAATGTACAAGCAATAAGGCGAGAAGCCGACCAGCAGAGGGCAGAAGCAGTCCAACAACTGAAAGCCATGATAAGGGCAATGTTGGATAAAGGTAGTACAGTTACAGAAATTGCAAGCATAATGAACGTAACCGAGGACGATGTTGTATTCCTACTGCCCGAACTCTCACCCGCTTAAAAGCGGCACAGCCGCATTTCGCCGATATAAAAACAGCCCAATAAGAGATTAAATCTTTTATCGGGCTATTTTTATGTCTTTTCCACGTTCATGGGGTGAAGGTGTTTTTTTGTTCGCGCTACGCTACCTTTTTTTTGCTTTTCAGAATGAAAAATGTGGTTGCGGCTATTCCGATAGAAGCGGCGGCGGCAATAGTGCCATATCTAACATAACGGCGGCGTTTTTGTCTAGTGGAAGCAATGTCGGCTAGTTCTGCTTCTTCAATTATGTTTTCGTCAATTTCGCCTATGGATAGCCATAGTTTTTTTGCTTCGTTTGCTTCGTTGGAAAGTTCGTGGCTTTGTGACGTGTGGGCTTGCCAATGCATGTCCTCTGTGAATGGCGGCTGTACTGCTTTTGGGGTTCTTGTGTTCATATGTTTATACCTTCTTTCTCCAGATGCGTTTTTAGTTTCTTTCGTGTTCTGAACAAAATTGATTTTACTTTGCTTTCGCTCATTTGGAAACGCTCGCTTACTGCGCGAATGCTTTCGCCGTGGAAGTAGCGTAGCACGAATGCAACCCTTGCGGTTTTGTCTGTGTTGTTTAAAAAAGCGTTTATTGCTTGGGTTATTTGGGCGGATTCGTGTTGGTCTTCTGTTTTGGTTTTGGCTGGTAGGCAGTCTTCTAGTTCGCTTAGTAGAAGATTTGGTTCTTTGCCGCCGCGTTTTGATGCGGATTTTGTTTCCCATTTGTTAATGGAAAGATTTCTTACGATTTTTGCCAAAAACGCCCCCAGCATTGTTGGTCGGTTGGGTGGAATTACTTCCCAAGCTTTTAGCAAGGTGTCGTTTACGCATTCTTCGGCATCTTCGTTGCTGTGCAGTATGTTCTTTGATGTTTTAAACAGCCGATTGCCATACTTTAGTTTTGATTCTGTTATGGCAGATTCTTGACGGCGAAAAAACATTTCTACAATTACAAAGTCGTCCAGATTAATCACCTCTAAAACTATAGACAGAAAAAATTTTATGTTGGTTGCAACCAAGACTTATTTTTTTCTGTCTATAGTTTTAGCCACACAAATTTATTTCTAGGAGGAAATTTTTATGTTTCAAGTAATATCCGACAGCGGTTGCGATTTCACAAAAGAGGAAGCGCGTAACATGGACATCATACCATTTTATATCAGCTTTGACCAAGACAACTTGAAGGAAGGCATTGATATAAGCAAGGAAGATTATTTTAAACGCCTTGTAACAGAAAAAACTTTTCCAAAAACATCACAGCCTAGCCCGCAGGATTATATAGACATATACACCCCGCATCTTGAGGCTGGGAAAGATATTTTGTCGCTAACGATTTCGTCCAAGTTAAGCGGTTCGTACAATAGCGCGGTACTCGCCGCAAGAATGCTAAACGAGCAGTACCCAAACAGAACAATCGCGATAATAGATTCATTAAACGCAAGCGTGGGGCAGGGGCTTATCTTGCGAGAAATTCTAAAAATGAAAAACGCAGGTTACAGCTTGCAAGAAACGGTACAAACTGCCGAGAAAATTCTAAAAACCACGCGAGTATATTTTACTTTGGATAGCCTTGAATATTTGAAGCGGGGCGGAAGAATAGGCACAACAACAGCATTCGTGGGTGGGATTTTGGGTTTGCGTCCAATTCTTCATTTAGAAGAGGGGCAAGTTTCCCAGCTAGACAATGTTCGCGGAAAAAAGAACGCATTAAAGCTAATTGAAGAAGCAATAATCGACGCGCTAAAAGACGAAACAGAAAATATAAGCATAGGCATAGGACATATTTTACGCGCAGAAGATGCAGGGGATTTTAAAACAAACACAGAAACCGCACTAGGAATAAAAATAACCAACCCAATAACAGAAGTTGGCGCGGCAATAGGCGCACATGCAGGCCCTGGAGCATTAGCATTCTCGTACTGCAAAAAATACGATTCTTTCAAAAGAGGTGTAGCATGATTAACGTATGGTATGTAATAGCGCAAATTCTAGGCGTGATAACAATTGGTTTTGAATTTGCATCGTATCAAATAAAAGACAAAACGAAATATTTTTTAATAACGGGTATTGGTAGCTTCTTCTGGATGGCTATGTTTGTTGCCATTGGGTTTGCCACAGGCATGGATACTCAACTCTCGTTGATTGTTGCGGCTACCTACAGCACGGTTCGCAATTTGGCGTTCTATAAAATTTTCTCCACAAATACGCCCGAAAGCAAGGAACGCGGGCTAAACTTTTTGTTGGTTATGATTGTAATTGCTGTTGTTGCTGGCGCAGTTACCGTTCTTAACGCGCCAGAACAGGTTAGATGGTTGCATGTACTTGGGCTGGTTGTTGCCATAGGTTTTGTTATTGGGCAGTACTTGCCAGGCGTGCATTATGTTAGGATTGCCGTTGTGTTTTATGCCGCGGTGGTGCTTCTTACACAAACGCCGATTAATATTCTCTACGGTGATTTCAGATGGAACATCATGGGCATTATGATTGAATCTGCGAAAATTCTTTCGGTGGTGGTTTTCTATATTCGCTACTCAACTGAACCCAAGCGACCACAATTGCAATTTGCTAAACCATAACTTTTGACAGAGTAACGCAGTGATTGTAAAATGTGAATGTTCTGAAATGATGGGAGAGCATTCATGCGTTATATCGGTGGGAAATCACAGCTTTTAGGAGAAATACAGAGTGTTATTAACGAAAACGCCGAAGGCGGCGAGCGTGTTTTTTGCGATATTTTTTCGGGAACGGGAGTAGTGGCAAGGCATTTCAAGCCGCAGTACGAAGTACATGCGAACGACATGTTGCATTTTTCCTATGTATTGCAAAAAGCTACCATTGAAAATAATGAAATACCTATGTTTGCAAAGTTGGGCGTTGCTGACCCTATAAAATATCTGGAGGAAGCGACTATACCAGATGCCGTTATCGGCAATCGTTTGATTGCCGATAACTACGCCCCAAATGAAAACTGCAATCGAATGTACATATCGGAAGCAAATGCCAAACGCGTAGATTTTATTCGCAATACGATTGAAAAATGGGCAAGCGAAAAACTGATTAACGAGGCAGAGTATTATTATCTTCTAGCATCTTTGATTGAAGGTATTCCGTTTGTGTCAAACATAACAGGAACATACGGCGCGTATCTAAAAAATTGGGACAGACGCGCATTAAAAGCTTTTGAAATGGTACGCCTAGACATCGTAAACAATGGCTTCGCCAACAAAAGTTACAATCAAGATGCAAACAAGTTAATCATGGAAATCGAAGGCGACATACTCTACATAGACCCACCATACAACGCTCGCCAATACGCTCCAAATTATCACTTGCTAGAAACCATATCACGATATGATAATCCCGAAATAAAGGGCGTTACAGGTATGCGCCCCTATGACGATTTAAAATCAGATTTTTGCAGTAAAGCCAAAGTTCTAGGTGTTTTTGAAGATTTAATTGCAAAAGCAAAATTTCCAAACATAGTAATGAGCTACAGCGCGGAAGGCTTAATGACAGCATCACAAATAGAAGACACACTAAAACGATTTTGCATAGATGGAAGTTTTAAAAGATACGACATAGCCCACCGCAAATACCGAAGTAAAATAGCAGGGGAAGAAAAAACCGTAAAAGAGCATATTTTCTACGCCCGAAAGAACCTACCACGGACAAGCGTTTTCACCATCAAAAGCGCGAAAGCTAACGAGGGTAAATATCTAAAAAGCCCGTTAAATTACATTGGTGGCAAGTATAAATTATTGCCGCAAATTCTTCCGTTGTTCCCACCGCAGATAAATACCTTCGTGGATTTATTTGCAGGGGGGTGCAATGTTGGCATTAATGTGCCTGCAAACCATGTAATCTGCAATGACTTGAATACCAAAATAATTGACATGTACGGCTCTTTTCTCGCGCTGGACACGGACGAAGTAATCCAACGCATTAAAAGCCGAATTGCAGAATTTAATCTATCAAAAACAAACGAGCAAGGTTTTATTGATTTCCGAAATTACTACAACCGCACAAAAGACCCGATAGACTTGTACACTTTGGCGTGTTACTCGTTTAACTATCAATTCCGATTCAATAATAACTTGGAGTATAACAATCCGTTTGGGCGCAACCGCAGTCAGTTTTCTGAAAACATGCGAGAAAACCTACTCGCATTCATGACGCGAATAAAAAATAAAAACATAAGTTTTACCGCGCAGGATTTTATAAATGTGGATTTATCAAATCTAGGCGAAGGCGATATGGTATACTGCGACCCACCATACTATATAACCACAGGTAGTTACAACGATGGTAACAGAGGCTTCAAAGATTGGAAAGAGCAACAAGAACACGACCTCTACGCCACTCTGGACAGGCTTCACCAGCAAGGCGTAAAAATTGCGCTATCAAATGTCCTAGAACACAAAGGCGCAAGAAATGAAATTTTACTTGAATGGTGCAAAAAATATTTCGTTATTCCGTTGAAGCATAACTATTCCAATTCCAGCTACAACACGCAGAAAGGAGAAAGTTTGGAAGTTCTTGTTGTGAACTACCAAACTTGACAGTGATTATGAAAACTTCGCGTACATTTGGTTGGGTGCAAGACCCAAATAATTTTCGCAGTTTATGCAATGTTGTTGCTGTTTTCGATTATGAATCTTCCAAACATAGGGAGCTTGTTGATGTAATTATTCCTAGCTTGGTTTTGACAAAAGACGGACAATCCGAACTTGTAGCGGTAATGCATAAACGACCTCTTCGTATAACATATCGAAATCTTGTGGGTACATCATTTACGCCACGTTCTTCTGCGCGTTGCAATGGGATTATTCAAGCTACGGTTAAAGGGCAGAAGGGTAGGGCATTTATTGGCGACTGGCCTGCGGATAATTATGTACGATGGGCGCATTGTTTCGGATTTATCAAATACAACTACGATGATGACACCTTTGAAATTACAGACTTTGGGCGAAAGCTTACCGCCGTATACAATAATGAGGAAGCATTATCATCAGTGGAAATCGAAATTTTAACTAAGGCGATTCTTGCCTATCCCCCTGCTATAAGGGTGTTGTCGTTGTTATCCGTTGATGATGTAGTTCTTACAAAATTTGAAATAGGAAAACAGCTAGGATTTATAGGTGAAGGCGGTTTTGGAAGTATGCCACAAAACCTGTTAATTCGCGAACTAGCAATGGAAACAAACGCAAAAAAGCGAAATGAAATGAAAGCAGACTGGGAAGGTGCTTCCGATAAATACGCCAGAATGACAGCGGGATGGCTTGCGAAACTCGGGCTTGTGCGACAAGTATCAAAAACAGTAAGCGTTGAACAAAATGGTAAAACATATTCAGAGACAATTGGGCAATCATATACGATTACTGCGAAAGGTCTTACGGCATTAAATCGCGCCATGGGCAAAAGCCGCCATCCTAAAACACCTAAAAATATATGCTTTGAAATGCTCGCAACAAAAAAACATAAAGACAGGGAATACTTACGAACTAGGCGAGCATTGATTATCAAACATATTTATTCCAGCAAAAAGCCTGTTTCAATTGATGAAATAATCGCTGGGCTTGAGGTGAAAAATATTAACGCAAGCCCAGAGGTTATTCGTGATGACATTGCAGGATTAATTAATATTGGTCTGTTTATTGAAGACACCCCCAAAGGCTTCGTTAATAAAGACGCAATTGTTGATTTTGTGATTCCTGTGATGTCAAATGTCACTGCCTCCGACATTGAAAAGTCAAAAGATGAAATGCGCGAAAACATCAAACATATTTCACATGAATATCTATCATTAATGGAGTTGGCATATGACAGCAAGCAAAACCGCTTCTTTGAAATGAAAACTCTGGAGCTTTTGACAGAAGAATGCGGCTACTCTGGAATGCACTTAGGGGGCAGCAGAAAACCTGATGGCATAATTTATACAGAAAATTTGCAAAGTAATTTTGGTATAATCGTGGATACAAAGGCATATTCCAAAGGTTACAGTTTATCCGCAAGCGAAGCCGATAAAATGCAACGATACGTTGAAGAAAACAAAATGCGCGACGAACAAGTAAATCCCAACAAATGGTGGGAAAACTTTGGCAATGCGCAAGCTTTTTACTTCATGTTTGTATCTGGGCATTTTACTGGCAAGTACAAGGAACAGCTAAACCGCATTACGCTAGTAACAAAAACAAAAGGTGCGGCGGTTGCAATAAAGGAACTACTTTTGATAGCAGATAGGATTAAAGAAAACAACTCTTTCCAAGAAATGGAACGCATGTTTTTTGCTTAGGAGGGGGCAACCGTAATATTTCGCATTTGTCAATACAAAATATAAAATTATTCCAGTAAATTTGTAATTTTTTCGCTTGCATAAATCGTGTTGTGAGGCTTATAATATTGCAATAGAGCCTGGGATGCTCGATACCCTATTATTTTGAACCTACAGATGCAAAACGGGAGTCCTATTTATTGCAATGCCTACGTCAGGCCGTCTTGGTAGCGGAAGGCGGAATCATTGTTGCGGACACCCACCTAGCCGTTGGCTAGGTGTCAAAATATAGGAACGGCATTCTGGGTTATTTTATTATAACGCGAAAAAGACGAATAAGGCGAATAGCATGATTGATAAACCAGATACAGTTTTATTGGCAGAAGCCCAGCGGGATAGTAGCTCTGGCGGTGCGTTTGAGGAAATTTTGCGCAGGTATCAGAAGCTTATTTATCATGTTGCCCGCAGATATTTTCCCAACCCCGACGACGCTATGGACGCGAGCCAAGAAGCTGCAATTAAAATTTATAATGGGATTCCACGCTTGACACTGCCAGAAGGCGGCAATATGAAAGCGTGGATTTGTACTGTCACGGCGCGTGTGTGCTTGGACGCTTTGCGAAAACGCAGACCGCAAACATCAGAGCTAACAGAAGAAACATTACTTACACCCCTGCCCTCCGCAGAGGACAACGCCGCCGCCAACGAGAGAGTACAAGAGATGCTTACCGCAATCAAGAACCTTCCAGACGACCACCGAATGATTATTATTTTGCGCGACATGCAGGGTCTGTCATATGACGACATTGCCGCCGCGCTGAAAATTACCGTTGGCACTGTAAAATCGCGGCTATCGCGGGCGCGTCTGAATTTACGGAAAATGCTGGATAAGTAGCTCTTCTGCTATCTCCAGCGTTTTTGATAGTGGGCGGTTTTCGTGGCCTTGATGGAGGAATTGTTCCTCGAATTTTCGTCCAAAATCTAATAAATTTTTATCTTGCTCGGTAAGGTCTTCTTCGCCTATTACCGTTGCTAGTGAACGTATGTCACTCACCCCAGCGTATGACGCAAATAATTTTGCGGCTATGTTGGGGTGTTCTTTTGTTGTAAAACCTTCGCCTATGCCGTCTTTCATTAGGCGCGATAGGGACGGAAGTACATTTATTGGCGGAAAAATTCCCTTTTGGTGAAGGGCGCGGTCTAGCACTATTTGCCCTTCGGTTATGTAGCCTGTTAAGTCTGGGATTGGGTGTGTTATGTCTTCGCCAGGCATGGTTAAAATTGGGATTTGCGTTACTGAACCGTGGCTTCCTTTTCGGATTCCCGCACGCTCGTAGATTGATGCAAGGTCGGAATACATATATCCTGGGAATCCCTTTCGTGCTGGGATTTCCCCTCGTGCTGATGATATTTCGCGTATGGCTTCGCAGTAGGCTGTCATATCCGTTAGGATTACGAGGACGTGATAATGCAAGTCATAGGCAAGATATTCCGCTGCGGTTAGCGCGAATCGTGGGGTTGCTACGCGTTCGGTTGGTGGGTCGTTGGCTAGATTTAGAAACATTACCATTCGCTCGAATTGCCCGCTTTCTATTAACGTGTCTCGAAAAAATTGCGCCGTGTCATGCTGTACGCCCATTGCCGCGAATACTACTGCGAATTTTTTGCTTCCTTGGAAACTGCTAATGGCTTCGTGACGTGTTTGTAGGTCATCAGCAAAATGCGACTTTGCCGCTTCGCTTGCCGCGCTCGCCGCTGATGTGGCTATTTGAGCGGCTAGTTTGTCGTGCGGAAGCCCGTAGGCAGAAAAGATTGGCAACTTCTGGCCGCGTATTAACGTGATTAGTCCATCTATTGCAGAAAAGCCCGTTGGTATGTAGTTGCGCGGATATATTCGATGCGCGGGGTTAATGGCTTCGCCTGCTATGATTCGTTTTTGGGTCGCGTAGATTTCGCCTAGGCCATCTCGTGGACGGGCTAACCCATCAAATACGCGCCCCAAAATTTCCTCGGAAAGTTTTATTTCTAGTTGCTTGCCCGTGAAACGAACGCGTGTTCCGTCAAGGGTCAAATTTCGCGTTCCTTCAAACACTAATACGACTGCGTTATCTCCGTCTACTTGAATTACTCTACCCATTCGTGGTGGCTCGTTTTCTGTTGTTATTGCTACTATTTCATCGTAGGCGGCGTTGGTTACACCTTCGATTACTATTAGGTTGCTACGCGATTCTCTTAGACCTTGGTATTCCATTTGCTTCACCCTTTTTTAAATATTTTTTCACATAACGTGTTGAAACTTCATTTAGTAACATGCTATACTGGATTATGTCATATATTTTGGAGGAGACAAAATGAAAAAGTGCGTTAAGGCGTTTATTATGATTCTGTTAATGTTGATTTGGCTTGTTCCTGTTCTTCCCGTCTTGGGTTTTGATGATACTATCAACCTTGGCGGCAGTTTTGCTAATGGCGATTCTGGGACAGGCTGGAGTTTTAACAACAATGTTTTTACCGTACACGCAGGTGCAAATATTCAATTTACGGGGACTTCCAGTGAACCACGGCGTATTACTGTTTCACGCGGCACGCCTGTGGATATTACGCTTAACGCTGTAAATATTACTGGACTGGGATTTTTTCAGCCAGCTATTACTGTTGAAAATGGCACTAATTCAGGTGTTGTTGTTGGCGACGGTGCGACTTTGCGCTTGAATCTTGTAGGCGAAAACACCCTACAAGGCGGAAATTTTGCCGCAGGAATACTGGCAAGCTCCGAGTTAGGCACACACGCCACGTTAATTATCGGCGGCACAGGAACGCTGAACGTAACTGGTGGGCAAATGGCCGCAGGCATTGGCAGTGGAACAGGCGGCAATATCACCATAAACAGCGGCACAATTAACGCATTTGGAGGAAATGGCGGTGCAGCAATTGGTGGCAGTTCTGGCAACGCAGGTACAGCAGGAATCATCATAATAAATGGTGGAAATGTTACCGCAACAGGAAACGGGCAAGGAGCAGGAATCGGCGGTGGTGCAGGCGGACTAGGCACAGCCAACGGCGGTCAAATCATAATAAACGGCGGTATTGTACAAGCTTTTGGCGGAAACGACGGCGGCGCGGGAATAGGTGGCAGTCAATCCCTAGCAGGAACGGATTCCAACGGGGCGATTTTGATTACAGGCGGAATAGTCACAGCCACGGGCGGAGGAAACGCCGCAGGAATTGGCGGCGGAAGCACAAGTAGCGGAAACATATCCATCACAGGTGGTAGCGTAAATGCCACAGTACAAAACCCCATAGGAA
Organism: Defluviitaleaceae bacterium; assembly: GCA_009785665.1. Taxonomy (GTDB): domain Bacteria; phylum Bacillota; class Clostridia; order Lachnospirales; family WQUN01; genus WQVC01. Next base: position 2,073 of record WQVV01000048.1, on the reverse strand, counting down.
TAAATGAACAACCCGTATTTCTAAACCGCCTATCGCTTGAAGGCATTGGCGCAAATGTAGGAATCCAAGCCGTTTCTTTCGGCGGGGTAACGTATGCCGTGAACGACGTGTACACCGCAACCAATGGCATACTATATTTCTATTTCCCAGAAGGCGTTTTTGTGACTGTCTTGCTTGAAACTACCGCTGGAGAGCGTTTCACAATAACATACGACTTCCCAGACGAAGATACAAACACACCACGAATACTTACCCCCGCAACATCACCAACCATCACCAGCGCGAATAACTTCACCATAGAGTACGGAGAAGGCGGCGTGTTCCAAGTAACCGCAACAGGAAATCCCACGCCAGTAGTGACAATTTCAATGGCAACAACCGACCCAAGTTTTACCATTGATAACAACGCGAAAACAATTACCATAGCCCAATCCGCACCATATGGCGTGCGTAATCTAACCATATCAGCAGAAAACCCATTGGCAACCGCACAAATGCAACTGACTATAACCGTAAACCCCGAACCAGAACCCACGCCGACTCCTACACCAGAGCCAACACCAACGCCAACGCCCGACCCAGAACCAACCCCAACACCAGAACCCACGCCAGACCCAACCCCAACACCAGACCCCGAGCCAACACCATCACCACAACCTACACCAGACCCCGAACCAACTCCATCACCACAACCCTCACCAGACCCAGAACCGACACCATCACCACAACCTACACCAGACCCAGAACCAACTCCATCTCCGCAACCCACGCCAGACCCCGAACCGACACCATCACCACAACCTACACCAGACCCAGAACCAACTCCATCTCCGCAACCCACACCAGACCCAGAACCAACTCCATCTCCGCAACCCACGCCAGACTCACAACCAATGACATCTCCACAACCTACCCAGCCACCATCATCATCTGGATATTCACCCAGTTTTACTCCATCTACCCCTCAACCATCCATAACACCATCCGCGCAGATACTTCCATCTGTCGCCGTTGTGCAAGAACAAGAAGAAATACTCACTCCAGCAACAGCAGTAATCAGCGCGAGTGAAGTTCAAATATCCGCAGACGAAAGCGAATCCCTCACCATATTTTTTCCATACGCAGAAATCACTTTTCCACCAGAAACACTCGCAACCCTCGCCCTAGCCAACCCCAACGAATCCCCAATAACAATAACCCTAACCTCAACACCAACCGAACACGCCGAAACATTTCAAACAATACAACTACAAATCCACATAGGCGAAGAACTAATTCCCATAACATCACCAATAACCATAACAATACCACTAAACGCCCCCAGCGGAATAAACACCTATCGAATAGTAGCCATACAAGAAGACGGCACAATCCTAGGCGGCAGAAAAGAAGCATCAACATTTACATTCCAAAAGCAAACCGATTCCACAATCTCCATTATGTATATCGAAACCCTAACACGACTAATACTACACCCCAATTCCCCAATAATAATCGACCTAGCAAACAACATGCCAACACAAATAATGGACGTTCCGCCACTAATACAAAACAACCGAATCCTTCTACCAGTACGATTTATGGCATACGCCCTAGGCGCGGAAGTAAACTGGACACCAGCAACCCCAATCACCCCTCTAACAGTCCATCTAACCCGCAACAACCAAACCCTAGACCTACCAACAAACCACCTAACCCCCGAACTAACCCAACTAGGCCTAGACATTCCAGCCCAAATAACAGACAACAGAACAATGGTACCCCTACGCTTCATAAGCGAATTTTTCGGAGCGGTAGTAAAGTGGGACAACGAGACAGTGGAAATAATAAAAAGATAAAACCTTGGGGGGGAACCTTTTCTGAGCCATAGGCAACAAGGGGTAACAATAAAATGCGTATGGCTCTCTCCCTGTTTCTCACTCAAAATTTCCACTGAATCTCAATATTTTTAGAAACAGCACTAACCTTGATAATCAAGTTATCGACTACTTCGCGCTTATCTCCTAGGTCAGCGTTGTTCCAATTGTCTAAAATTTCTGAAACTCGAATCATTTGTTCAGTAGGAACTTCCAT
>WQVV01000047.1 GCA_009785665.1 Defluviitaleaceae bacterium | reverse complement strand
CTTTTGATTTATGCGGAAGGGCGAGAGATGTTTTTTTTCTTTGACTTTTTGCGGATTCACTTTGTTGGTATTTTGGCGGTTGTGTTTTTTTTGCTGATTTTGTTTTTTGGGCGAGCGAAGGGTTTTACATCGCTTATCGCGCTGGGGTTTACTTGCGCTAGTATATTTTTTATGTTTATTCCTGCGATTCTTTCTGGGTGGAATATTTATTTGGCTACAGCAGTTTTGTGTGCTTATGCGGTTTTGTTTACGTTGTTGCTGGTTGTTGGGCCTAATGCTAAGGCGATTTCGGCTACGTTGGGGTGCTTTGGTGGGGTGCTGTTTGCGGCGTTGCTGATGCTTCTTACTAGCGAGGTTTTGCGAATTTCTGGGCTGGTGGATAGCACTTCACAACAATTGTTTGTTTTGCCCACGCCGCGCCCGTTGGATTTGCGGGCTATTGTTTTTGCTGGCGTGATAATTGGCGCAGTTGGGGCAATTATGGACGTGGCAATGTCAATTGCTTCCGCGCTTTGGGAAATTGGAGATTCTGGCGGGGCTAAGGATTTTGCGGGATTTTTTAAGGCGGGCATAAATATAGGCCGAGATATTATGGGTACTATGCTGAATACCCTTATCTTGGCCTATATTGGTAGCTCTATGACAATGATTTTATTGCTTACGGGAAGCACTTTGCCCATGCTGCAACTGCTTAACTCCGAACAAATTGTTGTAGAGTTAATTCGCGCTTTAGTGGGGAGCTTTGGAATGCTTTTGGCTATTCCGCTTACTGCCGCAATTTGCGCTTGGGTTTATCCGAGGTTTATGCGTGTTGCAGATACTACAGATACCCATTAGCCTTTTTTATCCTGTCGAACTTTGATTGTATTTCTTTTTTGCGCTGCTGGGTGTTTTCGTAGTCTGGTAGCCATTTGTCGTTTTCTTTGTAGATTGTTGTGCCTGGGGCTATTCCCTTTAGTTCGGCGCGTGGAATTTCTTGTACATCGTCTGGGTTTTCTATTGATTCTATTATTGCCCAGTTTTCTTCAAAACGGTCTATTACATATTTCATGGCTAATTCCTCATGCTTGAGCCGTCGGGTAGAGTTACATCTACGCCGTTGCTGGTGAAGGTTATTGTTCCCATTGTGTCTGTGCGGAAAATTGATAAATCTCTGTCGTAAAATCTATCCATAACTTCGCCGTGGGGGTGACCGTAGCTGTTGCCCGCGCCTACGCTGATTGCCACTACTGATGGCGCAACCGCATTTATAAAATCTTCGGAAGAAGACGTGCGGCTACCATGGTGGCCAGCTTGCATAATATCTGCACGGAAAGTATAAGCACTAGCAACCATGTCGCGTTCAGAACCAACTTCTGCGTCACCTGTAAATATGAAGGTATTTTCGCCATGGGCAAGATGCAACACTACAGATGCATCATTTAGCTGCGCCGTGGGGAATGGTGCTGCGCCAGGTGTGGGCGCGATAACCGTGAAATTCATATCGCCCAACGAAAACGTAAGACCGCGTTCGGCAATGGTAACAGGGGTGTCATGCGATTCGATTGTGTCCAGCAAGCGGTTGAATGCTTGCGATGTATGGGTTTGGTCGGGCATCATGACGCGTCCAACATCTACTCTTCCGCTGTTTTTGATATACACGAACGAACCTATATGGTCTAGGTGCGGGTGAGTTGCTACAATGTAATCCAAACGCGTTACGCCAACTGAATCAATGTAATCCAGAATTGCATTGCGTGTTACTACGCGATTGTCGCCGCCGTCTATTAGCATTGCGTGCGTATCGGAATGTATTAAGATTGCGTCGCCTTGTCCCACATCTATGAAATGTACATGTACTTCTCCCGACACTGCTGTTGCAGGGGGCGTTGGTACTTGCGCAGGAGGGGCGGGGTCTTCTGTACCCGTTTCTGCTTCAGGTAATTGCACATTCTCCGTAATCGCTGGAACGGTAACGTCTTCTTCGCCACCTCCCAAAAATCCTCCGAAAAATGCCGCCGCTCCACCGCCGCCAATAAGTAGCGTAATTGCGCATATTATTGCCGCTATTATTCCACCCTTGCCGCCTTTCTTTTTCTTGTTCTTGCCGCCCCCGCCAGAACCTCCCGTTACTGCATTAGTAACTTTTTTCTTCACCTTTTGCTTTGCCACTTTTTTAAGCGCACTCACTTTTATCAACCTCCTCTGGTTATGCCCACAGATTACCACATTTTTTGCTAATCTTCAATTGTATAGCGAACGACTTTCATCACGTAGATTTCCGATTGCGATTCTTACCGCGTATACGAATTGCAAACTCACGTTCTTCGGCCGTCAGTGATGTTAATGTTGATTCAAACTCATCGTCGGTCATGTCCAGATTATCTACAAGAATCAATTCGCCAGCGTCAATTGCTGATTGAAATGGGTGCACACTTCTTTTCATCTTTTTTAAGTCGTACTTATCTTCCATAATTTTCATCCTCTCGCTATCCCAAATAGCAAAAAAAACCGCACTAAATTTCTGTGCGATTTTTTTGACCTTTTCTAGAACTCTGCACCGCCGCGCCACTTTACATTGCCGAAGTATACTACTTCTACTAGCGCAGTATCAGCTTGCAATAATTGTATTGCTGGTGCTTGTTGGGGTCTGCGCATAAAACAAACTAACCTCCACTCATTTATCCACTCGACATTGTACCCCATTGCTTCACCAATAGAAGCCACTGGTCTAATCAAGATGATTCATCAGACACATAATTATCATCTGTAAGCCTGTCCATAGCAAACATATTCATTAATATAATGGCGGCTTCGGCACGTCGCAAATAGTTTAAGGGGAGAAAATAATAATTCTCGCCTCTGGGGTTGCCTCTGATTATTTGATTCTCGTTAAGCTGGAAAACAGCATTGATGTAGTTTGGGTGTATGTCACTAATATCTGCAAGCCTGTTCCAGTTTTCGCGATTATCGCATAAAATTTCTGGGGTATAAAATCTTCTGTAGCGTTCGTCCATGCCTTCAAACGCAGTCCATATAACATGGGCGGCTTGTTGCCGTCTGATAGGAGATGTAGGATAAAGGGGTTCGTGAATCCAGCCATTGCGGTAAGCGTATACCATATAGTTTGTCCAATAACCAGTCCATGCGGTATGATATTGCGTAGCGTCAAAGCCTTCCTCCTGTGCGAAGTTGGGCGCGTTGTGATACAGCGTGTTGTGTGTCATGCGTATGAACTCACCAATAGAAACATCTCCTTGGGAATTAACTTGGCGAGGTCTATTTACAGCACGACCGTCCTCGTAGACAACCAGAGTGCCTCCCCTCATAATCCCCAAATTAAGCACGCCAACCAGTGGTTCATGATACCACGTTGCCCATGTATGAACATCTCGGGTCATTCCTCTATCTTGAATATACCAATCCAAGATAATCAATGATTCATCAAAAATGTTGTGCATTCTCATAACTTCATCAAAGGGAATGCCCATGCGCATTGCGGTGTTCATAACCGCACCTCTGGCATCTAAGAAGTCAGAATCTAAAAGAAGTAACGCAATAGCATCATACCAAAGCTGTGCAGATGTGTTGACACTGCTTATTGATGGGATTCTATTGTCGGTGTGAATCCTGTAAAACACATGGCTCAAAACAGTGCTGTTGTGATGTCCATAAGCGTCAGAATGGGGACGAGGTACTCGATAAGGGTATTCACCAAATCGTATGGGATTCCCAAATCTAGCGGGATTCGATAAATCGCGTTCTTGAAGCCCTATTCTGTTTCCCATCGACCAACTTTCAACACCATCCAGCATATACATTTCAAAAAGTTTCCCAAAAATGTCGGAATAGGCTTCATGAAGTTGCGCTGTAACACCTCGACGACCAAACCCACGACGATGAGTAAAAACGCCATGTGTAAATTCGTGACCAATTACATCTAGTGCAGCAGCATAACTGATGCAGTAGCAATTGTCCTCCTCCTCATCATCATCATCATCATTTGTTGTTGTTGCAAATCCAATACTTGAAATTTGACAAACACTACATTCCACTCTTCCAAAAAGGGCAAAGCCACACATTCCACTAGCACCTGTTCCTTCGACCCAAAAAGCATTTTCTATATTCGCATCAACTGAAGAGTACATACGCATAAATCGGAGTGCTTGTGCTTCCTCGGGCCTATTAATTGCGTCACGGAAAAACTCAAAAAATTGGGATGCACTATAATGAGCATCTACAGCCGCAGGACTACTCTCCCAGTTGTCAGCATAAGGGCTTGTTGCGAGAGTTCCTAACAAGTACGGAGAGTGTTCCCAGCCCTCCTGCGTAAAGTCAATAGTCCTTACATGAGTTCGGACATTTCTATTGAAGTCATCCATTGAATATCCTGCTGGATATATACTTGCAACATCAAAATTTCTTACATCACCCATGCTACCAACTCCAGTAGCAGGGACTATTCCAAAAGGAGTAACCGTAGAACGGCTGTGTATATATTCCCCACTATGCGCATCAATATAATAAATCATACGCGCTATAGTTAATTCCCAAATCAATTGAGGCGACAATCCATCATATGCCAAGATGTTCACTGATGCGTTGATACCACCCCAAGATTCTACCCATTCAGGATTGTAGTAGAAAAGCCGATGCATCATACCTCTTGCATCTAAAGCCGCTTGGATAGCTTCATCATATGAGATTGTAGGTTCAACTGTTGTAAATGCGTATCTTATTTCTGGTCGGAATCCCGAAGCAACAGATATGATGTTACCATTGATGTCAGTAGTGACATTAAATGTGGCGAGCAATACAGGCACTCCATTATGCACTTGCTGAAAGTGATAATTGCGCCGTCCTCCACGGTCGTAAATTGGTACAAGTTCTTCAAATGCGTTGTATATGCCAAAAACATCTCGCACCGCATGTAGGGCGTGTAGTGCATCGTCAAAGGTTTGTACGTTTACGCCTGTGATAGTTCCGCCTACGAAACTTGGAGGTCTACCAACACCCCTGTCTGCTATTTGGAAATATTGCCCCGACATGGTTTCAAGGTCTTCTAGTGAGAATTGACGGGGGTGGTCTGTTCCAGCTATTAGCGTTGTGCCTTGTGTTGCTATTAGGTCGTTAAGCCTATAAACAATCAAGACTGCTTCGGCGCGTGTGATATTTCTGCGCGGAGAAAATGTGTTGTCGGGGTTGCCCATGAGAATACCCAGCGAACGCAGGGCATTAACCTGCTGATATGCCCAAGATGAAATTTCATGCCTATCCGAGAAGTACGACCCCCAAGGCTCGATTTCAATGTTAATCAAATTGAAGATTATGAAGCTTACTTCTTCCCTTGTGATAGGCGTAATTCCTTGGAAAGAGTTGTTTTCATGGGGGTTTACATAAGGTTGAAATTTTAACAATGTTCCATAAAACCAATCGTTGGCGGAAACATCGGAAAATCTTACATCTCTGTTGACGCTGGGTAGCTGAAATACATTATCCAGCAGAGTTATGAATTGTGCCCTAGTAATGTTTGCATCGGGCTGGAATGTGCCATTGGGGAAGCCTTGTACCCACCCGCGTGTTATGGCTTCGCGGAACTCTATTTCAAAAAATGTACCAGTTATGTCGTCGGCTTGTGCCTGTACTGTGAATGCGCCTATTTGCGAAACTACAATGACAACGACCATTGCAACGGCTACAAAAGAACATAACTTATTTTTCGTAATCGCCATGATTAATCCCTCCCGTATACCCATATTCTAAGCCGCCAAACGTTACCAACCCCATCGCCAATCCCTACTGTTACAGATACTCTTCTGCCACCTGTGCTTGGGGCAGCGCGGAACTCCACGGTTTGTAAATCATGGCTTGACCATAGAAGCGAGCCTTCTACTGTCCTCCAGAAAAAATATGTTGGCTGGTCGCTGAAAGTGTCAAAGTCGCTAACGGTGATTGTATATGCGCCTGGTACACCTTCGATTGCTGTAACCGTGACGCGGTTTATAATTGGGCGGGGTGTGACTGTGCAGTGCGTCAAAAACTCTGCTTCTCCCCCTGCTAAACGCAGTCCTCTTTCCGTTGCAGGAGCGTTATAGTACAGTGGGAAGTCTATTGTTTTGCCTAGCGCGTCTATGTCGAAAGAAAAATATACGGTTCTTTCGGCAAATGACCTAAATACATAAATTACAAACTCGACGCTTTCTTCCGTTTCGGGTTGAATTTCGCCTAGACTTGCAGTAAGTTCATCACTGCGCCACAGGAACACACTTTCGGGAAGTTTTAATTCAGCACTGACATAGTGGCTATTCACCAACGAAAGATTTCTTGCTGTAAGGGTAACAGTTATTATAATGCGGTCGCGCAACATCCAACCAACAAACCCTTCACGGCAAAATGTGGCTTCAAAAATCAAGTCTTCGGTTTCAAGTTGGTTTCCGTCCCCATTGGAGGGGCCACCACCATTTCCATTCCCGTTGCCGCCTCCATTACTGCCATTTCCACCATTATTACCGCCGTTGTTTCCTCCGTTATTACCGCCATTTCCATTACCGCCACCATTTGGAATCCAATCTGACCATCCACCATATGGTACGGCTACTCGTTCGTATACTACTACGTTTGTGATGGTAACGCTGGTACTTGGCGTGGTTGTCCCAGACATTCCAAGGTGAAGTTCCTGCCCATAATGCCAGCTTCTGTGTTCGCCTGAGACGAAAGTTAGAAGCGCGGCAGAAGACGTTGTTTGGAAAACATGACCTAGGTCAACGGCGGTTATATCTGCGCCGCCTATTATGTCAAATTCTACTTCCCAGCCTTGAATTACCCTGTTGGTGGTGCTTACAAGCACAATTGCATGACGGAATTGCCCAGGATTCCATTCTGAATGAACTCTTACGTCTAGGGTGTAGTCGGTGGTGGGTAATACCTTGCGCTCTGCGCGGGTTAGGCGGAAATCCGTTGGTATAGGCACAACGCCTTCATGAGTGCCGTATAGCCAAATAGACACGTAACCACCAACTGGTACAGGTGCGTTGTGGTCAAGAAATCCGATTGTTGTTTCGCTTTGCCCTTGATAAGCAACTAGCCCTCCATTTTGGAAGTTTTCGCCTAGCCCCATTGGGCGGTTCATACTTAGAACCCATTCATACAGCGGTTCTGTGTCTATGTAGATGATTCGCAACTCAGCGTTATAACCTGTTGCCCATGAACTGTTTAACCTAAACTCAATTGTTGCGCCGTCCATCACAAAGGTGTGAATACCAGTCACGGTTGCAACGGCTTGTGTTGATGATGCAGCAATTGCCGTCATTGGCAGTAGCGAAAGCACCATAGCAACAGCCATAAAAACTGCGAGATGCTTTCTTAGCGAGATAATAAAATTTCTCATTCTGTTCCTCCCATTCGTCCTTCCTTGAGAATTTGAATGCCTTCCCCTTATTTCCAAATTCTCACATTGATATTTTTTCCACGCAATTTTATAGCACTTAGCGAATAGTGTCAATCTTTTCGCGCCGAATAATAATGTTTTTTGTTGCTTAATGCAGCAACATATTGCGCAAACAAAAAAGCCAGCAGCTAAAATTATTAAGAAAATATGAAATGTCAATAGAAAGTTGTCACAAAACAGTGGAAATTATTAAAAAGCGTGTTACAATAGAGGGCGTAGTACTAAGAGGTTGTCCAGAATTTGCATAACCTCTAAGGAGGGTTTTTGTGATTTCCAATCAAATATTGCAAAGTACGGTTGATGGGTTAAAAAACATAACGCGTAAAGAGATTACAGTACTAGACCGCGAAGGTAAGTTGGTGGCAACCACCGAAACTGATATTGGGCAAGCACCAATGACGTTTGTGGATAGTGTTATTCAGTCGCCTGCGGAGAATCAGTTAATACAAGGTAGCCAGTATTTTAAGGTGCTGGACAATGGAATTGCGGAGTATATCCTCGTGGTGCGTGGGGACGACGAGGACGCATTTCGTGTGGGCAAGATAGCGGCGTTTCATATTCAAGCGTTGATGATGGCGTACAAAGAGCGTTTCGACAGGGATAATTTTATAAAGAATCTGCTGTTGGATAACTTGCTTCTGGTTGACATTTATAGTCGTGCTAAGAAACTTCGTATTGAAAATGGGGTTCGCCGCGTGGTTTATTTGGTGGAAACTACGGTTGACACGGATATGAGCGCGGTGGAAATTTTGCGCGGAATTTTCCCAGACCGTCAGAAGGATTTTGTAACGGCGGTAGACGAGACTAGCATAATCCTTGTGAAGGAATTAAACGACCGCGACGGCACAGAGGAAATAGAACAAGTTGCGCATACAATTGTAGATACTCTAAGCTCGGAAGCAATGAGCCGTGTGTATGTGGCAATTGGGGCGGTTGTTACTGACTTAAAAAATGTTTCGTCTAGTTTTAAGGAAGCGCGTCTTGCGCAGGAAGTGGGCAAGATTTTTGAGGCGGAAAAGCAAATTGTTAATTACGAGCGTTTGGGAATTGGCCGCCTTATTTACCAATTGCCGTTGCCGCTTTGCCGCATCTTTATAAAAGAAATGTTGCAAGGGTTTAGCATTGACGACATAGATGAAGAAATGTTTACCACAGTAACAAAATTCTTTGAGAACGACCTTAATGTATCAGAAACATCTCGCGAGTTGTTTATTCATCGCAACACACTTGTTTACCGCCTTGATAAATTGCAGAAAATGACACGGCTAGACCTTCGCAAATTCACAGATGCAATCACATTTAAAATCACGCTTATGGTGAATCGTTACATGCAATACCGCGAGAGACAACAGTTTTGACATGAATAACAACAGTTTTAAAGGAGTTATGCAATGATTGAATTTGCAGAAGTAAGCAAAATTTACGAAAACGGGGCGCGTGGTCTATGCGGTTTGGATTTATTTATAGACAAAGGCGAGTTCGTGTTCGTGGTGGGAACAAGTGGGTCTGGAAAGACAAGCCTAGTTAGAATGCTTTTGAAAGAGATTGACCCAACGGGCGGGCATATTATTGTGGACGGGCAGGATATTACCAGAATAAAGCGGCGGCATTTGCCGTATTATCGGCGTAAGTTGGGCGTGGTGTTTCAGGATTTCAGGCTACTGAAAAACAAAACGGTGTTTGAAAATGTTGCATACGCTATGCAAATTGTCGAAGCTCCTAATCGCGATATACGGCGGGCTGTTCCGCAAGTGCTTGCGCTGGTTGGGTTGCAGAAGAAAGCCAAGGCGTATCCGAATCAGCTTTCGGGCGGAGAGCAACAGAGAACGGCTTTGGCGCGGGCAATCGTAAATCGTCCGCCAATTCTTATTGCGGACGAGCCTACTGGAAACCTAGACCCCGACACAGCATGGGAAATCATGACTCTTCTTGAAGACATCAACGACCGCGGCACAACGGTGGTAGTGGCAACTCACGCTCACGACATAGTTGACGATATGCAAAAGCGAGTAATAGCCTTACGTAATGGCGAGCTTGTGCATGACATTGGAGTAAGCAGTTTCCCTGAGTTAGGTGGTATCATAGATGAAGCTTAGGACAATCAGATATTACATTCAAGAAGCTGTTCGTAGCATAATTTACAACCGATTTATGTCTATTGCATCCATTTTTGCGGTGTCGTCTAGTATTTTTATTGTGTCTATTTTTTATATAATTGGCGCAAATGTCGAGTACTTCATGGGGCAAATGGAAGCGCAAATGGGAATGGCTGTTCGCTTAGAGAACGATTTAAGCCAACAGGAGCAGGACTTGTTGCACTCGCGAATACTTGGGCTTCACCATGTATCCAGCGTTACATTTATCTCTCGTGATGATGCATTGCAAAGCATGGCCAATACTCTTGGGGAAGACGCAGTTGCTGGATTAGAAATCATCAACCCTCTACGCGATTCACTCCTAGTAGAACTAACAGACCTAGCCTTCCACGACGAAACAGAACGCGCCATATGGAACTTACGCGCATACGGCGTAGCAGAAATCCATAGCGAGGCCGAGTTCGCCCGAACGCTTTCCACAATATCCACCATAGTAAGCCTCATATCCCTAGTCCTAGTGCTAATTCTAGCTGGAATTTCCATGATAATAATTACAAACACAATACGAATCACAGTAAACGCACGAAAGACAGAAATAAACATCATGAAGTACGTAGGCGCGACCGACTGGTTCATACGCTGGCCATTCGTATTAGAGGGAATGATAATCGGTCTCCTCGGCGGTTTTTTCCCAGCCCTAATCTGCTGGTTCGGCTACGGCAGAATAATAGCCGCAATAAACGACATACCCCACTTATCCTTCATAGATTTCATACCCCCAGAATACGTAATGAACTACGTATTCATATTCGCGCTGGTGTTGGGAGTAGTAATCGGCTTAATAGGCTCAATAACATCTGTAAAGCGGCATTTGAAGGTTTAAGGTCAAGAGATTTTAAGGTCAAAAGATATAAGACCTTGGGGACGCTGTCCCCAATACCCCTGCAAGCCTTTAAAAAAGGCTTGACCCAAATTTTAACGAAAAGAATTTTATTTTGAGGGAATGAGGATATTTATGCGGGGATTTTATAGGAAGAAGTTTTTTGCGTTGGTTTTGGCGTTGATTTTTGTTTTGCCTGTTTTGCCTACTATTTCTGTTAGTGGGGTGTCGCCTGCTACGCGGCAGGCATATCAGGAAGCGCAACGGCGCGCTGCTCATGCAAGGCAACAGGTTGCTGACCAGCAGAATCTTTTGGCGGGTACGCAATATGAAATGTCACAGGTTATGGCGGAAATTGCTTACATGGATCAGCAAATTATGAATGTAATGGAAGCACTTGAAGACATTGAGTTTGCGTTGCTTGCCACGGAGGTTCGGATTGGGGAAGCTTCGGAGAACCTCGAAACGGCGCGCGAGGAACGCGATTTGCAAATGAAAGTTCTTCGCGAGCGTGTTCGGGTTATGTATGAGCAAGGTAGCATGGGGCTTATTGAGGTGTTGTTTCAAGCGGAGAATGTCGCGGATTTCTTTTCGCGTTGGGAATATATACGCATGGTGGCGGAGTTTGACCGCGAAATGCTGGAGCGTTTAGAAGCCGCGCAAGCAAGTTACGCCGCCAACTACGAAGACCTTAACCGCTCCCGTGTTCTAATCGTAGATTTGCAACAACAAGAAGAACTCGCAAAAATCGCCATTGAAGAACGTATCGACGAACGCCAGCAGTTTTTCTACCTACTACACGAGGACGCGGAAAGATACGCGGAATTTTTAGAGCTATTAGAAGAAGAAGCCCGCGTAATAGATTATGAGTTTGGCGTAATTAGGGCGGAAGTGCAACGGCAAGAAGCCGCTGAAGCCGCAAGAATCCGCGCGGAACAAGAGGCCGCACGTCGCGCTGCGGCCGCCGCTCGTCAAGCGGAGCAAAACGCAAGGTTGGCAAGTCTAAACAGCTTTGACAGTTTTGCATGGCCGTTGGCTGTTACAGGCACAATTACAAGCGAATTTGGTAATCGCCCAGACCCGTTCACGCGGCGTACAGTTTTTCATAGTGGCGTAGATATTGCCGCACCTGGCGGCACAAGAATCAACGCCGCCGAGGCAGGTTATGTTCGCTTCGCAGGTTGGGGCGCAGGCTGGGGCAACTACATCATCATAGACCACGCCGACGGTTACAGCACACTATACGCCCACAATTCTCGCAATCGCGTTTCCACAGGTCAGCGCGTAACCCGCGGCCAGCACATTGGTGATGTTGGCACAACAGGGCGTTCCACAGGTAATCACCTTCACTTTGAAATACGAAGAAACGGTCAGCATCTTAACCCTATGTCGTTTTTTAGGTAAGAGGGAATTTAGTTATTTATTTACAATGATACCAAGTAAGGGGTAAGTTATACGACCACAAACTTACCCCTGCGCGTTTTAGCATAATTCAATTACTACAAAATAGAACAGAGGGAGTTTTATGCTTTTCATCATTGGTAATGGATTTGATATTGCAATGGGATTAAAAACTTCATTCCGTGACTTCGTAAACTGGTATCTTTCGCAAAAAGATGAAACTGAAGATGAACGAGTGCAAAAATTTAAAAATAAAATCCAAAGTGATATTGAAACAGATGTACACTCATGGGCAGACTTAGAAATAAAGCTTGGAGAATACACCGCCGAATACAAAGCAGACGAAGCAGATGATTTTTTACATGTATATTGGAACTTAAAAGAAAAATTAAACGAATACATTAAGTATGAAGAAAATCGTCAAGAGTTATTAGATTTATTAGCACTTTTTCCAGAAGTCCCTCAACGTGAAATGTCTAAGTTTTTGCTTGGTTTTTATAAAGAGTTTCCTTTACTCATAAAACACGATTTAGATGCTGTTATGGGAAGACATTTTGGACAGCTTACTTATAATTTCATTAATTTTAATTTTACATCTACACTTAGTAAATATTTGAGTTGTTTGCCAGACCCAGTTCTAACATGTAAAATTGGACACTCGCCCGTTGAATGTGTATGTACGCTTGGAGATATATTGCACATACATGGTAAAGTTGATGATAAACTATTGACAGGCGTAGATTCAAAGGAACAAATCTGCAATGAAGCTTTTAGGCAAGATATGCGTATTTTGCGTGCGTTAGTGAAGCCTTTAATGAACGAACAGCTGCAAGAACACGCAGAATTTAGGGCACATGAATTGATTAACCGAAGCAGTGTTATTTGTGTGTTTGGCATGTCGTTAGGGGATTCTGATATTTCATGGTGGGGGAAACTTGGTGAATGGCTAATGCAAAGCAATACCAAACGATTGATTATATTTTGGTATTCTGATAAACCGATTTCTCCGTTATTCCCTGATATTAGGCTTACACGGGAGGACAGTGTAAGAAAATCTTTTGCAAAAAAAGCAGGCTTCACAGATTCAGATTTATCAAGTGTTGGAGGGAGAATTATAGTCCACATACACCACAAAATATTCGATATGGAATAGTTTTAATTAACATGCAATAGCTACAAACAAAAGCCCAATAACAACAGATACGAAAGTTTCATTGTTATTAGGCTTTTGTTTGTGGTTGTAAAGCTTAGACAAATTTCTACTTAAACAGCTCGTGTCCTTACGTCTTGGATTTGAGAGTCTGATAATTCTAGTATTCTTATCACATCTTGAAGGTTTACGCCACTTTTCAACATCTTTAATGCGGCTTTCAAATAACCTTCTTCTTCTCGTATTTCCATTTCTTCGTCAATCGTAATTCCCCAATCGAACATTCCGCAAACCTCCTGATAATTTTTCTTCAAAAAATCAGCCAATATATCTTTTTTGATACAGTGATTAACCGCTATGGATATTGCCTTATCCCGTTCTATGCCACTGTCTGTATGCTTCCTTATTTGGTACACTAGGTAGGCGTACCCGCCAAGCGAAGGACTTTTTTTCAAAATGTCACTGCCGTTTCCGTGATTTATGTCAATAACTTTGACCGTCAATTGTAGCGAAAAATTGTGGTCGCTGAATCTAAAAGCGTCAGAAAAACGAAGTATCTTATTTTCTAATTTCTCTTTACCATTGTAAAGCACATAAAACTTTGGTGTCGGGATTGTAACCAGTTTATTTTTGTACAGGTCTTTCTTGTCCTCTAGCCATGTATACAACGCCTCTGCAACATTCGGCAAAAAACGAAAGGGCATATTAGGGTTCAGTGTCCCTTGGTGGTCTTGAAACGAGAGCAACTGGTTGGCAACCACAAAAGCGAGGTCGTTGTTTCGGCGGGCAAGTGAAGTATTTCCTCGCGTGAAATATTTTATAGGTGTGCCGTTCCGAAAATTTGTACCCTCAGTAGCATTACATAGTTCCAATGCCCTTTCTTCCTCGTGAAATAAGGCGCGGAAAAATGTATCCTTAAATGCCCTGCTGCTTTTCTGTTCAACTCTAAAATCCATCAGTTTTTGCCCCTTATACTTTTTTCACTCTCAAACATCTAAATTCGCCCTACAAAATTTAACATTGAACAGATGGGCGAATTTAGATGTTTAGTGAAAAAAGTATTCTAAGCGATTATATCACGGTGGATGAAATTTCAAAAGCCTATTCAAAAATAACAAAGGTGCATTATAACACAAACATTAGCCGTTCTGGACTTCTTTCGATTGTATCAATCTTGACGCATAAATGCCTGCGTGTACATTGAACTTGATACAGCGAAATGCTATGATTTATCCTAGATGATTTATATTTTGAGGGGGATTTCGCATGAAGAGAAGAGAAAAAATAATAACGGATTATTTCACCTCATGGGTTAGAAAAGATAGTGCTGTTATAGAAAATATTTTTTCGCTTGAAGCTGTTTATATTGAATCATGGAGGCCTGCATATCGTAATTTAGCCGAGATTAAGAAATGGTTTAGTGAGTGGAATGAAAATAATACTGTGCTTCAATGGGATATAATTGGTTTTCTGCACCAAGGTGATATTTGTGTATGTGAATGGTACTTCAAATGCGAATGTGATAACAATATTAGCGGGTTTAACGGGGTTTCGATAGTTGAATTTGATATTAATGAGAAAATAATTTCGTTGAAGGAATTTCAATCGAAACATCCAAACTATTATCCTTATGAAAAATAGGGTGTGTTGTAGCCATTTTGGGAGGGTGTTATACTAGGGCGTGTTGTCACTACGCAAATGGCACGCTTTTTGGTCAATTTTCCGCCACTCTGCGTCGGGATTTCACTTGCGTCCTTCTAGGACGCGGCGTGAACCCCTCCTTGATTGGCGAAAAATTGCCACAAAAATCGTACCATTCGCGTAGTGGCAACACGCCCTATTGTTGAAAAAAATCAACATAATGAAGGAGAGTAAATTCTAATGAAACGATATAAAGCAGCAGCGATTATAATAATAATCCATGGTTTAATAGAGATTGGCGGATTTTTTTCGGTACTTCCAATATGGCTTGGCGCAGAACAAGCGGATTGGATGTCTTTCGAGCCGCCGCCGCCGATTGTAGTAATAGGCGGAGTTATATGGGGTGTGCTAAGGTTAATTGGTGGGTTTGCGTTATACAAAAACCGAATGTGGGGCTTTTGGTTTTCGGTGATACTTTGCGTTAAGGCAATATATGCAATGTTTGAGTTTTTACCCTTTGGGCTTATGGATGCAACTCTTGGAAGTGTCGCATTAATTTTAATGCTAACTCAATATTTTGGTAAAAAAGCGGGCAAAGACCGCCCGCATTGAAAAAGCAAAAGCCGATAGCTCACGTTTCGCTATCGGCTTTTTGTTAGAGATATGATAAAATACGAACCATGAAAACAGAGAGAAAATACAG
>WQVV01000046.1 GCA_009785665.1 Defluviitaleaceae bacterium | reverse complement strand
TGTGGTAAACGAACGAGCGGGCGGCATAGCCGCTTTTCGCCGATAAAGTGTATTCGTAGGTAAAGTGTACGTCTCGTAGCCAGAATGTAATAACGTAATAAAAATGGGAGAACTTTTGCCATAATGGCAGAAGATTCTCCCTTTGTTGTTATGTGCATGAACTGCAACAGAAATCCCCAAATAAGGGACTTGAATTTTTACGGCTTGGCGACTTGCCCCTCCAGCCTTTTAATAATATCGTCCAAAATTGGAGCAGGGCATGTGATTTCTTTCCTTGCCAATTCCAATAAATGTAACGTGTCGGCAAGGTGCTTATTAAATTGGCTGTCCGTTATTCCATATACTGATGCCATTAAAATCACCACCTTCCTCTGTTGTGATTATATTCTAAGGCAAGGGCGGGTTACACGTCAAGTTGTCTTGTATAGCAAACGCAAACGTGACATTTATTTAGACCTATAGGGGTGACATATGCAAAAAAAGAATCATTGCAATTTGAAGGTATAGTGAGGTTATTCATTGTCTGATTCCTCTTGCAACCGCTGAACAATGTACTCGTCAAGTCCTGTATCTTCGGCAATAGCACTAATCGACATGCCGCGCCTAAGTAACCGCTTGGCTACTTTCGTCATTTCATCTTCAACTAACATTGCACCTAAGTTAATCACTTTTAACACCTCCAAGAGTTTAGCGGCTTCTCTTTCGTCTAAATACTTACTTGCAAAAGCAAACGCCGCCGCTGTACAGGCATTACGCTTCTCTGTATCTGCTATTGTTTGCGCCAAGGCTATAGACTTCTCAACCAGTTTCCGCCGTGGGATAGTGTGGCGCATAAGCGGAAGGAATATTAAATTTAGAATATCCATGTCGGATAATTCTTGCTCCGCCTTTATTTTGGCTTCTAGTCCTGCAAAAATAGCATTGCCATCATAATCGCCCATTAGAATTATATGGGGATTGTACGCAAGTGTATGGCTTTTTATCCCTAGTGGTGCAGTTTTTACATCAGCAGTATAAACAATAACTGTATTAACAGTACGCCCATCGCGCTGAATAAGGCGTACATCATAGTCCAAATGTCTTACTAGGATATGTGCTGTGAATGGTGGAAATAACGCCTTCGTTGATTTTTCATGGATATGAAGTTACTCTTGAGTTTCATCAAACCCCGCAATAAACTCGTATACCGCTTCTGCCCAATCGCACAAACCATAATTATTTTGTTTATGATAATGGATTCTATTTACCAAGCTGGGTTGAATTAAATTTTCATATTCTAAGCGAAAATGCTCTGGTACGATACAAGCGTATAAATAATCGGACAATAGAAGCTCATTTTTTACTTTCGCAGGATGATAGCCGTCAAATACATAATTAGGATGGCGGATAATATCATCATAACGGAAATAAAAACGTATACCTGGTGTGAACGCATTTTGCCGCTCGTCGTCGGTTGCACCTCTGCCAAGTAGTCTTTCCATCACAAGATTGTCGCCAGCAGTACAATTACCCCAAGCAAACATAATATAATCAAAATAATCTTCTGGGTCGCCTGCGGCATTTCGTGGGTCTAAAACAAGTTCAGTATTTGTTTTACCAAATACCTTTACTGCCGAAAGTAACTTTCCGCTTTTCAAGATTTTTTTGGCGTTATCGGGCGTTGCTGTATGGCAGACAAATTTTGTTAAGCATCCTTTTTGTTTGCAATAAGTGCATTCGGTGATTTTATCGGGCAACAACACATCTTCAACTATTTCGGGATGTTTAATGGCATGGTCGACGGCCTTCGTTATATTTTCATCTTCACAAATAATTTCTGTTTTTCTGCCGTGTCGGTTTTCAAAATCAATGAAAGTTAATAACTTTTTAAGTTCCCACGATGATATATGTGGATAATTCGATAATGCAAAATAATACACACCATCCCATATAAGCGTATACCCGTGATTGGCTATGTTAATTTTCATATGTCCACCATCTCTCCATGTAGAATAATCAGTAAACGCACGTACCATGGCTTGCGATGGTACATAAGTGCGCCCTTACAATGTTTCCACTTACATCGTCCATGTCTTTTCTTGTTTCAAAGCCAAGGTGAAGGTATGTGTTGTCCTCCATTAAGAAAACAACGTCTGTACCGCCGCCTTTTACTTTTATGTCGGGAAGTTCGGGGTTAATGAGTTCCTTAACCTTGCCCGTCTTAAATCCGTAAAATTCTGGCATTACGTCCCGCAGTAGGGCGCAAGTATGCTTTTGGATTACATCATTGACATGCTTGGTTATTTCAGTGTCCAGTTTATACCCCTTCTTTCGTGTTGTTTCTGTAGTGAGAACACGCCTTTAGTTTCAATTTTTTAGCATTTGCCTACCCTCTATACAGGAATTTCTTTATTTTCCGAGGGATTGGAAGCGCGTCTAAATCTTTTGGTTGGAAGCCCTTAATTAGTACCATGAATAGCGTATACGAAACAACGCCCAAAACCAACGCGCCCAGCGTAGAAATTGCATTTATGGTGAAGAGATTCATCAGATTATATGCAGCGTAGCAGACTAGCCCCATACCAATTGCGGCGATAGTGGGTTTAAGCAACGCGCCAGTAATATCGGGAACAATGCCCGTATATTTTCTCAACAGAATGATATTAACAACGGCGGCAACAGCGAAGCAAACTATGGTACTAATAACCGCGCCGAGTATATTAATGGAAGGAATAGACATAAGAAAATAATTCAGCGGAATTTTAACAACCAGCCCAACAACCAGCCCAATAACGGGGAGTTTAACTTTGCCAACGCCCTGCAAAACGCCCGTGACAATATGGACGAGTGCTACGAAAACTATGCTAACCGCGCCATATCTAAGCAACCAACCGCCCTCTGGGTGTAGGGGGAAAAGCAATGCTAAAATGGGGTCGGCAAGAACGCCCAGCCCCATAGCGGCGGGAATGGAAAGCATCATAGAAAGCCGCAACGCCAAATCGGTTTTATGTCTTACAGCGTCTTGGTTTTCGGTTACATGCGACGCGGTGATTTCTGGCAAAACAGCGGCGGCCAACGCCATAGAAAGCGAAACTGGCAAAGTGGTAAGCAGAATAAACTTCCCAGTAAACTGCCCTGTTAGAACCCGCGTTTCGGCTTCTGTAAACGCGCCAGAAGCCATAATTCTGCTGTTCGCCATACCAATATCCAAGATATTCATAATGGAAAAAGTTGCCGCGCTTATGATAATTGGAAGCGCGGTGCGAGTTATTTCGGCTAACTGTTGTCGTGGTTTTTCTACAAATTCTGTTGTGTCTTCGTTGGCGCGTTTTTTTAACGCCTTTGCTACTTGGAAGTACATAAACGCCACCACACCCAACGCGGCAAGCGCGCTGATAGCCGTGCCAGCGGTTGCGCCAGCGGCGGCATACTGAACATTCGCGGCATCAAAAAACAGGAACGCCAGCCATAAACTAAACCCTACGTTAAAAATTTGCTCAACAACTTGAGAAATTGCGGTTGGGAAGGAGGTCTTCATTCCCATGAAATACCCACGAAGCACAGTTAAAATGGAAACAATAAACACCGCTGGCGAAACTGCCCTAACGGCATACACAGTATTTTCGGGAAAGCTGAAAAGCCGAACAAGTTGCGCCGCGCCGAAAAACATAATCAACGAACCCGCCGCGCCCAGCACCAACGAAATCAGCATCGACATTTTAAAAAGCGAATGAGCATTACGATACTGTTTTAGGGCAAGTCTTTCGCTAACCAGCCGCGACACCGTTGCAATCATAAAAATGGAAGAAAGATTCAACGCAAACGCATAAATAGAATACGCCGCGGCATAAAAAATATTGCCTTCATCGGCAATCAGATTGGTAAGCGGAACACGGAAAAAAAACCCGAGTATTCGCACAAACAAAGACGCACCTGCAAGTGTGGCGGCTTGTTTCACAAAAGACCCAGATTTTACGCCTATCAGTTTTATATCGTTTTCGTCATTCACAGGGAATCGGCTTCCTCTCTCTGTAGTACACGGGAGTCAAATTAGCGGCGGCGGCGATTTCTTTTGCGGTGGCAAACTGCCGTCCAAGGTCTTTTATCTGATGCGCGTCCGAGCCTAAAGTGCAAAAACGTCCAC
The DNA here is from genome assembly GCA_009785665.1 of Defluviitaleaceae bacterium. Classification (GTDB taxonomy): domain Bacteria; phylum Bacillota; class Clostridia; order Lachnospirales; family WQUN01; genus WQVC01. The sequence continues at coordinate 11,302 of WQVV01000046.1, read as the reverse complement.
CAAGTTGGGCGAAGCGTTTGCATATTTTTAGCATAACTTCTTCGGGGCGTTGGGCTTGCGCAACGGTGGTCGCATTAGAATCCCATGCGTATTGCCGACCGAATCGCGAAGTATTTATTTCCAAGGAAATATCGCGCTCTGCAATGGCTTTTAGCAATGCGTCAAATTCTTGCGGGAAGTTCTCGTATTTGAAATCTGCCGCAAACTGTGGCGTGCAAAAACGCGCTATATAATCAATATGCCCAAATGCATCAAAAAAACCGCATAATTCAACCATTTCTTTTGCATAGGTTAAATAGCGGTCTATTTTTGGCACTGGTTCGTTAATCCTTTTTCTGCACGCATGATAAACTTCCACCCCGTCCACTGCATGGACTGAGCCTAGTATAAAATCATAATTGTATGCGGTTGCGGTTTTTTCGTTCAACTGCAAAAACGCCGCCGTAAGCCCTAATTCCAGACCTAGCGTTACGGCGTTATTTTTATTCATGCGCAAGCTTTCATATTCGTGATACTTTTCAAAGTCGCAAAGAAAATCTGCTATGTGGCGTATTGCGTCTGTAGCGGTTGGGTCTTGCCCTTCGTGATTTTCTGCAAAATCTACGTGTTCTGTGAAGGCCACGCCCATTCCATTAGAGCCTAACGCAGCTATGGCTTCTACTGGGTTCATTTGCGAATCGGGCGAAGCCGCGCTATGCACATGCGAATCGAAGTACATATTAACTGCCCTCCGATTGCGAAAACGTATTGTCCAAAATTTCTTCCGCTTCGTTTTTGTCAACGTCTAGCGATAGAATTAATTCTGACAGTATTATTTGCTTTGCGGTGGTCATCATTTTCTTTTCTGCGGTGGACAGCCCGCGTTCGCGTTCGCGCAGTAGCAAATTGTAAAACACTACTGCAACCTGCGTGATTTCGCCAGATTTTATGCGTTCCATGTTTTCTTTGTACCGCTGATTCCAGTTGTCGGGCATGTTCACATGGATTCCTATTGCGTCCGAAATAAGCCCGTTGATTTCGCCACTTTCATGCACCGCACGCACGCGCTGGCTTTCCGCTTTTGACGCGGAAATCTTAATCGTCAAATTCCCCACGGGGATATGCAAAACATAGTACGTTTGTAATTCGCCATCAACTTCTTTATCTTCGATGTCTTCAATTACCCCTGCCCCGTACAACGGGTACACTATTTTATCCCCTTTTAGGTACATTTGCATGACCCTCTCAACGGCATATAAATTTATGCCACGCCTAACTTCGGCGTTGTCTAAGACATTGTAACACATGCTTGCTGGAAGTGCAAAGCTAAAACCTTGGGACGCTGTCCCAAACCCTGCAAGGGGACGCAGCCCCCTTGACCCCGCTTTTTTGGATTTAACAATTGAGGGGGAATTGCTTTAGTTTGGTGTGGATTTTTACTGTGGCGGGTTGTGGGGTTGGACTAACTGCCAAACGGCGTTTCCGCTGCGGTGGCCTGTTGCTAAAACGGCGAGTCCAGCGTCACGGCGTACTTGCGCGTTTAGGAATTGAATCGTTTCCCTGTACATGTCGGCGTTAAGAATGCGAGATTCAGCATCTTGCAAATAAAAAGAAGCTACACGCGCAAAGCTATCTGAATGCATTAAACGATTCTGCTTCGCGCCAATAGAAGCAAGTTGCGTACTCAAATGGCTAACAGCATCATCAATAAGGGAAAGAAATCCACGGCTACCATGCATAAAAATAGACCCAGTGGACTGCATAACCCCAAGCCCCTGTTGTAAATTGGGATTGCGCAAAAAGTACAGCCCCAATGCCTCTACGCCAACATCTTCGATATTCATTAACGCTCCTTGATAGGAGTTTGGCCCAAGCTGAAACCACATGGTTTGCCCTGGTGGTCTAAGTGGGCGGCCAGGGATTGCTGGAACATATGGCGTGGCAGGAATATCTGGCGTACCAGGAATATCTGGTGTGCCAGGGATATAAGTTCGGTCGCCTGTGTACCGCATAAAATGGGTTAAATCGGTGTTTCGTATTGCGTCGAAAAGTTCTAGTTGCGCCGCATGTATCGCGGCAAGGAGGTCTGGGTCTTGGTCATGTGGTGGTGCTAACTGCGACGAAGCGAACATATCGCCATCCCCAAACAAAGTTGGTGAACTCCAGTTCTCGTTAAATAGTGCGCGGAAATCGGTTATAGCTGTACCTTGGAGAGGATTTAGTTGAGTTTGTATCCCTATGCCGTATATGCCACGGTCTGTAAGCCATGAAGCAACTGCCGTGTCTAATGCTGCTTGCTGTTGAAACTGTTGCATGAGGGCAGCATCTGCTCCATATGGGCCTACAACATCTATTCGCTGTATGCCTACAAGGTCTCTTAGCGCGTTATTTGCGGCAACTATAAAATGAATTGTCAAATCAAAACCAGTTAAATGCGCAAACTCATCTTGAAGTTCCCAGTCGCCCCATGTACTTTGTGGTGTAGGCATTGTACCACCAGAAAACCTATTGCCAGCCAAAAAGTGTATGCCCACGAACTGCCATATATCAGACTCAACAGGCAAATACTCCCCAGGAGTACCTGGAATCCCAGGTGTGCCAGGAATTGCGGGCGTACCAGGAATCGCAGGAACATCTGGCGTGGGAGGCCGCCCAAAACGGCTGATAGAACCGTCCAGCAAACGCATGGTGTTATATGTTGTAGTATTGCGCGTGTAGTCGATTTCTTGCAACAGTTGATTTATTTCTATTTGAACCATCTCGCGCCCAGTGGTATTTGTATCATTCGCGGCAGAAACTACCAGCTCGCGTATGCGTTGCACCATGCTGTTTATTTGCATCATTGCCCCTTCGGCAACTTGAAATAAACTAATCGCATCTTGTGCGTTCCGCGAAGCCTGTTCCCAGCCCCTAATTTGCGCGTGCATTCTGGACGCTATAGACATTCCCGACGCATCATCAGCCGCCGAGTTAATCCGAAATCCCGTAGAAAGCCGCATTCCTGCGCGCCTTTGCTCCGCCAACGAATCCATAAAATTTCTATGTATCGTTAAATGCATGGTTTCTGTTCTTATTGCACTCATCTAAATCACCCTTTGAATATTTACTCTTCTTAGGGGGATTCTACCACGTATTTTATTTTTAGTCATTAAAAAGTTTTGTGGTACAATTGCTTTTTGCCTTTTGTTAAAAAGATTATCCCGCTCATACTTTGGGGGAGTTTTATTGACCGCAGGTTCTTATATTTATACGGTTATGGCTTGATTTTTTTTCATGCGTTTGCTGTGATTGCCTTGGATTGTAGTTGACGCATTTCGTCAATAGTGTATAATGTTTCGGTACTTTATAATGCAAAGTCTTAGGAGGATGATTATGAAAAAATTATGTGTAATTTTCGTGATGGCGTTGGCAGTGGTGATGTTCGCGGGTTGCGCGGGCGACGAAACGGCGCAATCTTCGGCGGATACCTCTGTACTTAATCTTGTTGACGGAAATTTTTCGATAGCTAGTTTGCAAATAGCGGCGCACCCTGCGTTGGACGCGGCGCGAAATGGTTTTTTAAGTGGGCTTGCAGATGAAGGATTTGTTGAGGGGCATAACCTCGAATTTGATATATTTAACGCCTTGGGTGACATGTCCAACGCACATATAATGGCGGTGCAAATTGTGGACAACGAACCCGATTTAATTTTGGGAATCGCGACCTCTACATCACAGGCTCTTGCGCAAGCTACTACTACAATTCCAATAACAATTACAGCGGTAACAAGCCCATATCGTGCAGATTTGGTAGACTCTCACGAACGCCCAAACAGAAACGTAACCGGCACAACCGATATGACTCCCGTCGCAATTCAATTTGACCTAATTACGCGACTATTTCCAGAAGTGCAAACGGTGGGAATTTTGTATAACTCGGGCGAAATCAATTCGGCTATACAAGCAGACCTAGCCGAAGAAGCCGCTAACGCCTTGGGGCTAACCTTAGATAGAATGTCAGTGGCAGTAGCAGGCGACATAATGCAAGCCGCGCAAATGCTGGCTAATCGTGTAGAGGTAATTTATACGCCAACATGCAACCTAATCGCCGCAGGAATGGTAGCGGTGGTGCGTGCATCAGAAGAGCTGGGCGTACCCGTGGTTGCTGGTGATTCTGGTAGTGTGGCAAACGGCGCGTTAATTACTTATGGCGTGGATTATTATGAACTGGGTCGTCAAACTGCTGTAATGGCGGCGCAAATTCTTCGTGGCGAAGCGCAACCACAAACAATGCCAATTCAATCGCAAGCGCAATACCGTTTTGCAGTGAACACAGAAACTGCAAGAATCCTTGGTATCGAAATTCCCGCAGATATTCTGGCGGCGGCTACAATCTATGAGAACTAAAAATCATTATAGTGAGGGCGGATATTTATGAACGTAGCAGAAAAACTTCATGAAGTGCTAGAGGGCAGTAAATTGCAAGGCGAACAGGTTTTGTTACCTGATTGGGGAATCACCGTGACTCCACATATTTTTGACTTAAAAGATACAACGGTGGGGATTGGTTTTGAAGTGTCCTCGCCGCACTGGGACAGGGAATTATCCGAACGCACGGTTGGTTTTGGTGATTCGCAAGAAACGGCGGTTGGTTCTGCGCTGGGCAATTTTATTTTCGGAATGCTGGACGGGCTAAAGCCTATGATGAAAGGTCTAGGCTATAGTTGCGGCGGCTGTACATGCGAGGATTTCAAAGAGGAACTAACCGCCGAATTTGCGGGCAAAACGCACAATTGGAGCATGTACAAAAGCAATATATTGGGCATGGGCATCAAAGGGAGCGACACAAAAAAGGATAATATTATTTCCAACATCTGGGACGGCATACGCGACGAGGTAATAAAGCGTTTGGGCAACCAGAAGCTGTGCTATGTAAAAGTTTTCATTTCAAACAGCGGCGGCGACGTAACCTGCGAATGCCGCATAAACGATGCACAAAGCTTTGAAATAACCGAACTAATGCATAAGTATTGCACAAATTGGAAAGTGGAAAACTTCGCGCTACAAAAGATGTTCGTGTACTTCCTGCAAAACGAGGACAGTTATATCCCTTATCCATACACCGAAAAAGATATAGCAAACCACGTAAAACGCGCAATTGCATTAATCGAAGAAAAAGAAGCACTAGAAACCATGGAAGAATACGCCGAACTAATAGATATTCTAGGCGACGAAATAAACGATAACGACCTCGCCAGAGAAATTTTCGTATTTCTGCCCGTAATATGCGCAGAACGCGCCTTCAAAACAGCCCCAACCGAAAGCGTAGGCATAGTAATTGGCGAGCTACCAGAAGGCGAAGAACCACAGTGGGTTTACAAATCTCAAATAGCTTCCTTCTTCCCAATCTTGTGGACAACATATGAAGGGCTGGGCAACGGCATCATGACTCCCGACACCTATAAAAAATTAGCAATGATGAGTTCAATTTGCGCCACGCTGAATCAAATAGCCGAAGCAGGTCACGATATGTCAGACATATCACGTTTTGATATAACCAGCATTTTCTTTATGGCAGAAGATTATTCTTTGAGGTAAACCGCATATGAAAGTTAAAAAATCAACTAACAAAATCAAGGTGTTTATGTCAGCCAAAAGCGACATAATTTTCAAATTGCTTTTTGGGAATGAGCTAAACAAAGACTTGCTGATTAGGTTTCTGATGGCGGTGTTGCAACTCCCGCTAAACGAATACACGGATATTCAAATTAGCGACCCGCAAACGAAGCGCAAATATAAGGGCGACAAGCTGGCAATACTAGATGTGAAAATCACAACAACAACAGGCAAGATTATCAATATCGAAATTCAAGTACATGTAACGCCCGAAATGCGCGAGAGAATTGTATTCTACAACGCAAAAATATTGACAGAACAGCTAGGCAGTGGCGATGACTACGATTCAATCAAAAAGACCATCAACATAGTAATTACAGGTGAAAAGTTTATACATGAGCATGAACATTACCACGATAAGTTCACAATATACAGTTCTAAAACAAATACAGAGTTTACAGACATCGTGGAAATTCACACGCTGGAATTGCCCAAGCTTCCCAAAGTGTCCGACGGTACAGATTTATGGGACTGGCTAGAATTTATCAACGCCGACAGCGAGGAGGAGTTAGTCATGTTAGCACAAAAAAGCCCTCAAATGAAAGTTCCTGTGGATAAATTGCTAGAAATAAATCAAGATGCAGATGCTCGCGCATTATTTGATGGTCGTGAGAAGCAGCGCAGAGATAATAGGGCATTGCTACGCAAGGCAACAAATGAGGCTAGGCAAGAAGGTCTAGCGGAAGGTCTAGCTGAAGGCGAGCGTATTGGCGAGCGCAAAGGCGAACTAAAAGGTGAGCGCAAAAAAGCAATAAACACTGCAAAATATTTGCTAGGGTTAGATTTGCCTATTGAGCACATTACTGGTGCTACGGGATTAACTGCTAAAGAGATTGAAAACATACAAAGTCTTTAAAATAGGGGGTTGTACGCCGTGGGAATAAATGTTTTACTAACAGCCATCGGAATGGGGTTGTTGTGGGGCGTAATGGCGATAGGAGTGTATATAACTTATCGTGTGCTTAATTACGCAGACTTAACGGCCGAGGGCAGTTTCACCTTGGGTGCGGCGGTTGCGGCATGGTTTATTGTTTTGAATGGCGGCGACCCCTTTCTTGGAACGCTTATAGCTACTGGTGCTGGAGTGTTGGCGGGTTTTGCTACTGGGTTTTTGCATACGGTGTTTAAGATTCCGCCGTTGTTGTCGGGGATTTTGTCGATGACGGCTTTGTATTCAGTTAATCTGCGGGTTATGCAGAATAACGCTAATATTCCTATTCGGCGTGGCATGGACACTGTTATGTCTCGCATGACAGATGTTTTGGGCAGTAACGAGCGTTCCGCGCTTATTGTAATTTGTGTTGCGTTTGGTGCGGCTATTTTTAATTTGGCTATGTTATACATAAATTCGGCGCGCAAGCGGAAACGGCTTCTGCGCGAAGGCGAAGACATTTGCCGTGTGCGGAAACTTGCCGTTTTTATTGGTGTGCCTGTGGCGACGGTTGTTATTACTGTGGCTTTTGTTGTTACGCTTATGAGTGATTCGGCTATGGCGCAGTTAGCGGTGTGGTTCCCTGCTGGTAGCGCGGTTGCATCTATATTTGTTGGGCTTATTGCAGTTTTTATTGTAATTGTTTTGCTGAAAATATTTTTTAATACGGAACTTGGGTATGCATTGCGCGCTACAGGCGACAACGAAAACATGGTTAGGGCGCAGGGTGTTAATACCAACTTGATGAAAATTCTTGGGCTTATAATTGGTAATGCTTGCGTCGCGTTGTCTGGGGCGTTGGTGTTTCAGTTGCAGGGTTTTGCAGATATTAATATGGGTATTGGAACTATCGTAATTGGGCTTGCGTCGGTAATTATTGGGGAAGTTATTTTCAGCCAGAAGCACAGCCATCGTGTGTTTAATGCGGTTGTGCTTGGTTCGATTCTGTATAGAATCATAATTGCGTTCGTTCTTAATCGCGATATTCACCCTAACGATTTGCGGCTTATTTCCGCTGTTTTGTTGGCGGTGGTGTTGGCAATTCCAATGCTTCGTGCAAAATTCAACATTGACTTAAAGAAATTACTTGGGCGGGGGTAAAGACCATGCTAATTTGCGAAAATATCCGAAAAACATTTGACAAAGGCACGGCTACGGAGAAAGAAGCTCTTCGCGGTGTTAATTTGACATTGGACGAGAATGATTTTGTTACGGTGATTGGTGGTAATGGCGCGGGGAAGTCAACCATTCTGAATGCCATTGCGGGTGTTTTCACCGTTGATGTTGGAAGCATAAAAATAGACGAGGCAGACGTTACAAAAACGTCTGAGCATTCCCGTGCGCGCTACATAGGTCGTGTGTTTCAAGACCCGCGAATGGGAACGTCCCCGTCAATGACAATTGAAGAAAATCTGGCAATAGCGTATCGTCGCGGCAAGCGACGTAGTCTAAGGTGGGGCATAAGCCGCAAAGAGCGCGAGTTGTATTACGAACAACTGAAATCCCTAGACATGGGGCTAGAAACACGAATGGGCGCGGTTGCAGGAACTTTATCTGGCGGTCAGCGGCAGGCCTTAACAATGTTAATGGCAACAATCCGCAAGCCACACATTTTACTACTAGACGAACACACAGCCGCCTTAGACCCAAAAACCGCCAAGACCGTATTAGAAATAACAAACAAAGTAGTACGCGAAAACGAACTAACCACTCTAATGGTGACACACAACATGCGCGACGCACTCAAGACAGGCAACCGCATAATGATGATGCACGAAGGAAACATAATCCTAGACGTAAAGGGCGAAGAAAAGTCAAACCTAACAGTTCCCGACCTACTAAAGATGTTCGAGAACGCAAGCGGCGAGGAGATGGCTTCCGACAGGATGCTTTTGACTTAGAGATTTAGAGATTAAAGATTTAAGGTCAAGAGATTTTAAGGTCAAAAGATTTAAGACCTTGGGACGCTGTCCCAAACCCTGCAAGGGGACACAGTCCCCTTGACCCCGTTTTTTTGGATTTTATGTTGAGTGGAATTGCTGTTGGAGTTGTGGCAACACGCCCTTTATAGGCTCTTAGCAGTTCCAGTTTATTTTTGCTGGGTTTGGTTCGTTTTGGATTGCTATTTTGTTTAGGGCTGATTCCATTTTTGTGCATTCGTTGGCGGCGTGGGATTCTAGTGTTTCCCATGGGGCGGTTGTTCCGTGGGTGTGGTAGGCTAGGGCTAATGCCCCGTAGAATGCCAAGCCTATTGATAGTGTCGGCGTGTAGATGCAACCTGCTGCACCTCCACAGGCTCTTGCGGCGGCTTGTGCTGCTGGGTTTGATTCGGCTTCGCGGGCGGCGTTGTTGCATTCTTTTACGGCGGATTTTAGAGATTTTATGGCGGCGGCTTTCGTCGCTTTTTCTTTTGTGGTTGTTTCAGCGGTGTAGGTTTGGGAGGCATCTAGGGCTATTCGTGGGCGTGGGTCTTCGGGGAAGGCTTCTTCGTATAGGGGTAGAAGATTTTCTTTCGCATACGCGGCACACCATTTTGAGATTGTTTCCGCGCTTTGCGTTTCGATTAGCCCCATTAGTGATTTGATGTATGGTGCGTTGAAATCGTTTAGCATTTTTCTGGGTTTTGGCATGAAATTCAACTCCACTTCTATCCGCATGATAACACGCAGTAAAATTGTTTACAATACGTTGCAGAAAGGTAGCATGGGACGGTGAGAAGCTGCTGATAAAGTCCTCTTTTTATAGAAAACAAAGCAGAAAACCCCACAGAAATCAATTTTATTAAAGCAATTATAGTGAAAATTGATTTCTGCGAGAATGACATTTGTTATTTCACATGCCAAGACACTTTAATAAAGAACAACCCCAATCACTTGCCATTTTACGGCGAGTGATTGGGGTTGTTTGCGTTGCGGGCAAATTTATGGCGTTAGTTGCTATTGAAAAAATGCATCACCAAAGCCAACGCCAGCGGAATGAGTGCCATTAACAATACTGCATCTAACTTGCAGTCGGATTTGTACCCTTTGTACATCTGTCACGTCTATATCAACAAGTACAGGTACATCTGTATGACCACCTGTTCCCGTTGTGCGGCTTACGTCAGCACCACCAAGAAATCGACCACTATCTGCACAAGTTACTATAAGCGTCCCATGAGAAGTACCTGAGCCATTCAGCATATGAAAGCCGAATGTCCCAGACAACCTTGTAAAACCCAAAGTGTCATAAATAGCGGTTGCGTATGCCGTAACGCTTCCACCTGTGAGTCCTGTAAGTCCAAGTGCCATTCCTCTATGGTATGTCACATTGTTCATCACAAACGAGCCATCTACGGGGTGGGTTGTAAATCCGCCACTTGCTTGTGAATCACGGAAAGCACCAGTACGTTCAGGTTCTTCCCATATCTGCGAAGTTGCAAATACATCACTTCCCAAATAGAATCTGGCAGGTTGCGGGATTTGTGTAGTTTGCCCTACATATACTGTTTGCGTATTGCCGTCCCAACTTACTTCCTGCCCCAAGGCTTCCGCAACAGCACGAACGGGTAAAAATGTTGTGCCACCAAAAACAAACGGCTCAATAACATTGCCTTGTGCGTCCCGTGGTATTACATGCGTACCGTTTACAACAAGTCTAATATTATTGTAAGTAACCGTAATGCTTTGCGTGCGTGCTGCGGCGTAAACGCTTGTTGCAAGAACGATTAATAGTACAGTGGTGATAACTCCCGCTACATAACCCTTTATGGCTTTTTTCATGGTGAATACCTCCAAATTTTAGTCTGCTTAAAATGAAACTTTCGTTTCGTAGTAACAAAGTTGTTAGTTAGTTTGCTCTGCGATAAACATATATTATTTCACGGTCATCGAAAGTCTCCGTTAGGGTAAGCGTTGAACCAGATATTCTATAGGTGAGTACAATTGCATCACCTAATATACCGCGTATCATCAATCGACCATTCTCTGCCGTCCAAGTAAACGCCGTTCCGCGTCCCCTGTCATCAACCGCCACACCATTTCCGTCCGAGAAGAACTCCATACTTTCCCCTTCTCCATACTGATGATGATGAGATTCGCCGTCAAACATAGTCTCCTCACTGACCATTTCCCATTTGCCAACCAACCTTGATTCTGAACTACCTCCACAACCCACAAGCATTCCAATCATCATGAGTGACATCACAACAAAAACAACCAACGCAATTTTCTTTCTCATAAAAAAACTCCTCTCTTAAATTTGTGCGATAAATCGCCTACGAATAATACAGTTACATAAATTCTAACTACCGTACTACCATTTCCCCCCTTCCGAATGAGTGGTCAGCCGCCTTTGACAAAGTTATGGAATTTGTCAAAAGGACTTTTGTTTTTTCTTTGATACACTACTTATGAAAGGCGTTGACGCAAGCCGCCGCCGAATCATCATGCGTTATGTAACACTTTCTTTATTGTGTTACCTTGTCAAAAACCTTGATATTTCGGCAACAAAAAAGCGAAGGCGTTTTTACCTTCGCTAAAAAATTTATAAGAGTACGCAAATTCGTTTGATTCTAAGCGGGTTTATAACCCTCATGTAACACAATAAAGATACTGTTACATGCACACTAACAATCATTCCAAAGGAGGAATTATTCATGGGGCTAACAGAACCAATCCGCGATAAGCGGCAAGTAAGTAAATTTATTGCGTATTATCGTAATTTGGGGCAGACACGCAATTATGTTTTGGCAACGCT
>WQVV01000045.1 GCA_009785665.1 Defluviitaleaceae bacterium | reverse complement strand
TTCTTCGATTTTGATTCTTTCCTCGTTGCTGTCTATTGTTGCTATCCAGTTCAAAGTAATACGCCCCCTTTCTGCTGTGCTATTGTACACGCTTTAATATTTTATCATGTGCATTATAGCAAGGGCAATTATTAAAGTGTCTTGATTTTAGAGCCACGTCTGTACAGAGAGTCAGACGCGGCTCTATTTGACGCTTACCATTGGGAGGTGATACTTTTTCCGCCAAAACAGTGCCATATTCGCCCTACGAAGATAGTGCAAACTTGCAGGGTTGTTGCGAGGCGGATATGGCACTGTTTTATAGGAAAAAGTATGAGAACATGACGAAACTTGAATTGCTTATTGTTTTGTATTCGCTGGATTCGCATTTGGATAAAGATGATATTGCAACAGCTCGCAGTGTAGTAAAAAGAATTATTGCAGAAGCCGAGAAACACCCATAAGATAAGAAAAGTGATAAATAATAAAATGACCCGAAATGGGAGTGCATAAGGAACTATCAAGCCACTTATGCATTTCCCATTTCGGGTCTATAATATTTTGTTTCTGATATTTTGACTATGCGCCCTACATTGCTGGGGCTTGTATTCTATTTCTATTTTGTAAAATCAGCTTTAAGATTTTGGAAGTATGCATACCCGCGTATTCTACGGAAGTGTATTGCTCTACTTCTTCGGGTTTTATGTCAAAGGCTATTCTGGCAAACTCGTCTATGGGAGTGCTGCACAAGAAGCAATCCTCATGGTTGGCTGATACTGCGTTATTTGTATTCATCTCTATCCGCTCCTTGTGATACTTTTCCCCTTTAGGGAAAGGCATGAATGTGTATAATTTAATATATACACACCATTAGTAAATGTCAAGTAAATTTTCCTTTGGAACTGTAAAGTAGTTTATTGCGAATTTTTTCTCAAATTGCGTGCTTATAAACGAACTCACTTGTTTTTGGCAGTTTACATATTTCTCAAAAAGTTCGTTATCATTGAGGGAATTGGAATCTTGCAACGTATTACAAAGGTCTGAAAAATTTTGCGCGTTTTGCCTAATGTAATCTGATGCCTTTTTGTGGATTTTTGGAACTTCAATCGCTATTATATTGTTGATAGCGTTTTTTCCGTTTTTGTCGGCGTATTGTTTTGCGTGTTCGTATGTTTCTTTGGTTTTGTGTAGCAAAACTAGGCTCTCGCCCGAATCTGCCACCAAACATGTTAATTTCTCCAGCTTAAAAAATGTTGCAATGTCTCGTGGGCTGAACAATGTCGCATTCATATGGTTATGAAAAACACAGATATTATCATATCTGTTTGCCAGTGAGTTGTATTTTAATTGAATATTCACGCTGGTATTGTCTGTTCCCAAAACTAATTCGTGACTATCTATGTTATACGTGTACCCGTTGGAATGTTCCGCTTTCCCGTCTTCTGGGAATAGAACCGCTAGTTCTTTGTTTCCACTGTACGTGCGCTTAACAAGGTTGTACATTTTGGCTAAATTTTCATAGTGTAACTGTGTAGTTTTCCCCATTATATCTTTTCCCCTTAGTACATATCTCTTTGCAAATTATATTATCATGCATGTTCGACAAAAGTCAACAGATAGTTTTGTTTATATTGCATGAAAATTTGCGTAGCCAAATATTTTATGATAACCTAAAAAAAATATTGACGCTTACTACTCATCGCTACTAACCGAATACATGGTAACAGAACTACTTACCTTCCACCTAGACTAAGCGGGCAGCATAGCCGCTTTTCGCCGATAACATGTATTGGTTGTGTACGTCTCGAAGCCATATACCGCTTGGTAATAAAAATAGAAGCATTTGGGAAATCTCAATGTCTTTGAGTTAAGAAAAACGGATGAGCCAATTCAACTCATCCGTTTTTCTTAGCCCCGTTATAATGCGAGGGATTGATATAATAACAATGTTAGTGCCTATACGCTCTTGCCTGTAAATTTTTCTGGCGAAGGAAACTATGCTTGGCTTCGAGACGTATACTTGGCGTGCCAATGCATGTCGTCGGCGAAAGGCGGTTGTGCCGCTTCAAGTTCGGCTTTTAGAATGGCAATTTCTGCGGCCAATACCTTTGCCCTTCGTTCCTCTCTATCGTGCGAACGATATTTGGTGATTCGCGGAATGGCGAATTGATATGCGTGAATCACGTATGCCGTTAAGCATATGCCTGTAAAAAACATAGGCATTGCCATATCAACGGTTATATTGCCAGAAGCGAAAAACAAAACAAACCATATTGGAATCCCCACAATTGAGTGGATTATAAACCGCTTACGTTCCATGATTCGTTTTTCAGCCAACGCAATCAATCGTGAGTCGTCGTCAGTTATGTTTGTGTCGCTTTCGGGGATTGTTACGGCTTCCCAATCATCTATATCTGCGGTGAAGCGTATTGCATTTTGGCTATCATCTACCCATTCAGCCCTTTGCTGTTTCACAAGTTGCCTTGCCCTGCGCATAAATGTTTCGCCAACCTTCTTGTCATTTGAATCATACAGCACAACTTTATTTTCCATAATGCTCCTCTTTTCGTTGTTTTGGATATGCTCTGCTGTTTTTACACGAACAATTCATGTCTATGGGTGCCTCCCCCGCATATCGTATAGCTATTGTAGCATGGACAAGGCGATAAACGCTATACTTTTTCTATCTGTAATTTCCCAGAAAATAAAAATATCCCCAACAACGCAAGAAAACCATTTACAGCGATAAGATTGCTAAACCGCTGAAAAATGCCAAAATACTCTGCTGGAGCAAAACCTGTTCCCAAACCGCCCACCATCATAAGAAGCAAAGCAACACTGGCACATACAGCAAGAGAAACGAAACTTTTTTTGCGATACCCGCCAATCATAATCAAGACAAAAGACGTAATAGCTAGTGGAACAACCAGCGCAACCACAACAATGTGCATAACATCTTGAAAAGCTGTGCCAGTATCCCCGCTTTCCGAAAGCGGAAACATTGCAAATCCAACTGTAGACACCCAAAACATAACCGTAAAAATGTAAATTCCAAGCCGCAAGAGTTTGTTCAATTTTCCTTGAATGGCAACACAAACCATCATAATACATACCATTCCAGCGACACCATACAAACTTGATAGCTGATGCCAAAGGGCAAGCGAAGGTGCATCTGCCGCGCTTAAATCGCTAACGGCGCGGCTAGTCCAATCATATCCATAATAAGCAAGCGGCGCGAATATCACCGCCACCGCATAAGAAATAAAACTTACAACCCCAAGTAAACCACTCCAACGAATAAGCCCTCTTGATTCCATAATGCACAACCTCCTAGCTTCTTTTACCGTCAAGCGTTGTATTTGTTTCCCCTGTATAATCAACAAACGCCCCTAATTTCACGCACTCGACACGATAAGGATTACAATAATCGTTCGCGATTGATTGTTTTTCTAAAAATTCAATCGCTTCCAGAATTATATTATCATTTGAAAATACATCTACGTTCAAGTATCCACTTACTATGCCCATGCCGTCTTTGTCTTTGATTTTTAGGCATAAAAAGCCATACCCCGAATCTACACAAGTATAATCAGATATGCCATATTCTTTTGTAGCGTCGTAAAACCTTAAAACAATATCGTCTTTGTTGCGAAACATATCAACATCACAAACAAAATCACCATGCGTGAATTTCATGTCACCCTCCCCCAAATTCGTATAGCCCATTATAGCATAGACGAGGGGAACCATTACTTAGTTGTCGTCGGGCAGTATTTGGGCTGGTTTTTGGAGTGGTCTACGCAAGTACTTTTCAAATGATGCTCACTATTCTATAATTAAACAAAAAAGCGGCACAGCCGCATTCCGACGACCTGCATTGGCGGCTAACACATACGTCTCGAAGCCATAAGCAGTTTCCTAGGCAACGCATAGGAGGTGTAGCGTGAAAATTCAAGCATCAGCAGAAGATTACCTAGAGGCAATTTTGGTGTTACAAGAGCGAGGGAAGGTTCGCGCAATAGACATTGCGAACCACATGAGTTTTTCAAAACCAACCATAAGCATCAAGATGAAGCAATTTCGCGACAACGGCTACATCACCCTAGAAGCAGACAGAACAATCCACCTAACAGACAAGGGTGCGGAAATAGCCACCAGAATACACGAGCGACACAATCTTCTAGTAAAAGTGCTAACCGCCATAGGCGTAAACGAAAGCCAAGCCCGCGAAGATGCCTGCAAGATAGAACACAACATAAGCGAAACAACATTCGAGTGCATAAAAAAATTTTACGACGGTTTGAAATTTCCCGAGCAATAAAAGCGGCACAGCCGCATTCCGCCGATTACATGTATTAGCAATCCACACATACGCCACGAAGCCATAAACAGTTTCCTAAGCACTAAAAAAAGAGGGCTATCGCCCTCTTAGTTGTTGTCGGTTTTCGTATATTACGTCTATCAATTGGTTGAAGTAGTCCATTACCTTTTTGTGTTGAAGTTCCATATTTGCCATGTATTCTTTCACTTGGTCTTCTGCGTCTTTTAGCATTTGGTCTGCGTAGTCCATGGCGTTTAGACGAAGGTCGCGTGCATTTTTCTTGGATTCCTCCATTGTTTCGGAGGCTTGGTCTGATGCGCGGCGGAAGATTTCGTGGTTGTTTGTGCGTATTTTTGCTTCGTTTTCGGCGGCCTCTAGTATGGCCTCTTTTTTGCGTTCGGCCTCGGCAACTATGCGGTCGTGGTCGCCTAGGATTCGTTGGGCAGAACGTATATCGTCGGGTAGGTTTAGGCGAATTTCGTTCAAAATGTCTAGTATGCGTTCCTTCTCCACGGAAATTTTATTGGTGAAGGGCAGGCTTTTACTGCTTTCCAGCACCTCTTCTATGTCATCTAAATAATCAAGTAGTGCGTCCATGTGCTTTTCACCTCTCAATCTGTTTGTAACGTCTCTGCAATGCAGCGTGTGCCGATGCTGGCACATACTTCGCTATGAAGGAATCGTCCAAATTTTGTGGGTATATCATTGCCGCCGCTTCGCGTATTGCAGATGCGGAAACATGTGTTAGCGCAGGTGTTGCAGGAATAAAAATTGTCTCAATTTTATGCCCGTTTATGCCGTGAGAAAGCTCGGCATTATATATTGCATACTTGCCTTCGTATTCAAAATCTGTGGAGTTTCGTACACCGCGCAAAATTGCATTTGCGTTTTTGCGAAACGCATAGTCCACAAGCATACCGCGAAAAGAATCCACTTCGATAGCGTCATTGCCAGCCAAAACCTCACGCAGAAAAGAAACACGCTCCTGCACAGAAAACAACGACTGCTTGCTCGGATTGTCCAACACCGCAACTATAACGCGGCTTGCAAAGCCTAATGCGCGGCAAGCGATGTCTACATGCCCCACGGTTACAGGGTCGAAACTACCTGGGTATACTATGGTCATATGGCCTCGTTATCACTGTAGAATAGGAATTTTGCACGCCCATATTCGCGAGTATCGTAAAGATGGAAGCTCGCAGGGGCTTCATTGTGATTTTTGTCAGTTTCGGCGATTATTATGCCGCCTTGCGCTAGTAGATTTTGGTTAAAGATAGCAGCCAAGGTTTGGGAAAGTAAATCCGTATCATAAGGCGGGTCAAGAAAAATAATGTCAAACTGACGGGCTTCCGCCGCCAAGCGGCCAAGGGCTTTTTCCGCTGTCTCTTCTATAATATACGCAGACGAGGTCAATTTGGTTTTTACTAAATTTTCTTTCAGAGCTTTTAGCGCGGGCAAGGCGGATTCCACAAATGTGGCTTCCTTAACACCACGGCTAAGGGCTTCTATTCCGATAGCACCACTTCCGCAAAAAATATCAAGAAACCTTGCGCCGTCCAGCCTATTCATTATTATGCTAAACAAACTTTCCTTTGCGCGGTCGGCCGTGGGACGCGTATTTACTCCCGCAGGCGCAACCAATAAAGTACGTCTTGCCGTTCCCGCGATTACACGCAAAAAAAATCGCGCCCCTTCCTTGAGTCTTACGATTATAGACAAAATTCGTACAGAAGTAAACATCTTTTTATTTGATACTGTTTAGGAAAAAATATTATAGCATTTCCGTTTGACATAAACACTTTGCTTCGTCGAAAACGCGTAGAAGCGTTCGCGATTTTCGACTCGCAAAGTGTTAAGTCAAACTGGAAATGCTATACTTACCCATACCTCATCTCGTCCAGCTTACGTGCCGTTTCTTCGTCTAGGAAACTTTCGATTGGGTTGCGCTTTATTGGGCGTGTCTTGTTGTATCGTTGCAAAACTTCGGCGCGGGCCGTTTCTATTTCTGTCCATAGGTCTTGGGCGGATATTCTGGACGCGCCGCTTCCTAGGATTATTATTTGCTCTAAGGTGTCGGAGGTGGCCACTGTTATTTTGCTTTTTGAGGCGTACTTATAGGCCGCACGCTCTATGTAGTGGTCGGCTGTTTCTGCTTCTTTTGTGAATACTACTTTTATGCCGTTGTGAGTTTCCACGCTGCCTTCGCCACCTGCTACTTGGTGCGCGTCAAAAACCACTATTATGCGATAGCGAGATAAGGCACGAAATTCGCATAAGGCATCGCAAAGTTTTCTGCGCGCCGTTTCTAGGGAATCAACGGCAAGGACAGATAGCCCCGCGTTTGCGTGGATAACATTATAGCCATCTACTAGAAGATAATGGGTGGGCATTTTTATAGCGGGTTCGCTGATGGACTGTTTGCGACGCTGGAGGTTTGCAACGGCTGCTCTGATAACGCCGCTTTAGCTTGACGACCGCGAACAACTTCATATATAAGAATACCCGCAGCAACAGATACGTTTAACGAGCCAATTTTGCCAAGCATGGGAATACTTACAGCGAAGTCGCATGTTTCGGCAACTAGGCGGGAAACGCCTTCGCCCTCTGCGCCTAAAACCAACGCGATTGGCCCGCCTAGGTCTGTGCTGAATAGGCTTGTCCCGTTCATTTCGGCGCAAGCGAGCCATAGCCCCTGTTTTTTTAGGTCTTCTAGGGTGCGGGTGATG
The DNA here is from genome assembly GCA_009785665.1 of Defluviitaleaceae bacterium. Taxonomy (GTDB): domain Bacteria; phylum Bacillota; class Clostridia; order Lachnospirales; family WQUN01; genus WQVC01. Next base: position 8,437 of record WQVV01000045.1, on the reverse strand, counting down.
TTGCCTACGCGGGCAACAGCTACATGACTTAACGCGCCAGCGGAGGTTTTAGCAACCGTGCCTGTAAGCCCCACGGCGCGGCGTTTTGGGATAATCACGCCATGAACCCCACCCGCATCAGCAGAGCGGAGAACTGCCCCAAGATTATGCGGGTCGGTGACACCGTCAAGCACGATTATAAATGGCGGCTCGCCGCGTTGACGGGCTATTTCCAGAATATCATCAACACTGACATAAGGCACGGCTGGACACAGCGCGATTACCCCTTGATGATGCCCCGTTTCAGAGACGTTATCCAACTTGGCACGCTCAACCTCCTGCACCACCAATCGACGCTCCCGCGCTTTCGCTGCAATTATACGAAGCGTACCTTCCAGCGGCTTGCCGCTATCACGGCGCAATAAAATTCGGTCGATAGGCTTGTCGTGGTTCAACGCTTCCAAGACCGCTTTGCGTCCTTCCAGTACAAGGTTTTCCGATACTTCTACAGCTTCTGAATGTTCTTCATTTCGTTTCATACGTCATCTCCAGTTATACTTTCTGCTTTATGCCTGCGCCTTTTAGCGTCTTATTTGCACTCGTTCGTTTTGTGATACTGCCATCTACTACAACGATATTGTTTGTTATAGCACTGTGCCATATTTCATGGTCGCCTTTTCCATATCGAACGAAATAACAACCATTTGCGGAAAGGATTTTCTTTACTTGACGGGTATAATCAGCCATTAACTTGCCCTAATGCGTAAATCGTCAATGCGTTCGGTTTTGAAAAGGAATTGTATATCACCAATGTAATTATACTCAACCTCAAGAATATCCTGTACCGCGATTTTTACACGCTCAACCAACGTATCAAAAGAACTAGATTCTAAAGTCACACTAAACTCTTCGCCCTCTAATTCCGAGTGCCAAACATCTTCTTCCCAAATCATTTTTACTTTACAAATTCTCATTTTACACCGCCTTGCTTGTTATCGTTAAAAGATTAATTAAGTTAGACACGCTCCCGATTATCCCAATTAAAACTAGGATTGTCCCTGCTATACGTTGACCAAGCAATCCCAGATATGATGGTTCGTCATCTTGCGACCACCAATTGCGCCGCCAAGTGAGTTCAGGCTTTACAATTGTGAATACGCCAATAACAATCATCAGAATGAATATAACTATCATGATAACCCACCTTTATATATCGTATAATTGCGCGGCAAATTGCGCATTCTTCTATTCTCGATTATTCAAGGGCTATGATGTCTAACAGGTCTTTTGGCGAATCACGTTGGTATCAATCAGCACTGTCATACTTTGCTAACCTTTCTGCCCGTATCTCCTCATCTGTCATATGATACCCGTTAAAGCTTCCGTTCGAGAACCCTTGAATGACTCCATCAACTCCTGTCGGGTCATTTTTTTGAAAGGTTGGGGTTTGGATTTTGGTTGCACGGGACGAATGGTTAGTTCAACTTGTGTGCATTGAAATGATTCTGGTAGGGTAATCACTTCTTCTAAAACACTGCGGTCTACTATTTGGCGTACTGATTGCATGTTTACTCCTCCTTTTAGTCGGAGACGCATAGGGTGAAAAGTTCTTTTAGGCGGGGTGTGTCGCCTTTTTGGTGGAGGTAGCCGAAAAGAGTTTCTAACCCTGTGGCGTGGCGATATTCTGTTACACCTGCGTTTTTCGAGCGGGAGCAGGTGTGAAGGTTTCTGCCACGTTTTATGATGGTCTGCTCGTCTGGGGAGAGTTGGTGGAAAATTTTGTGATACATAACAGATTGCGCCATAGCAGAAACAAAATTTTTTGCGCGTCGATTAATGGAGCGGAATGGAACGCCTTCTTGCAAAAGCATTTCGCGAACCATTAGCTCGAATACTGCGTCGCCAAGATATGCAAGTTCGGCGGCGTTTAGATGCCCTACCCCCTGCGCCAACGCACGCCTCCAGTGGTATCTTCTAATATGATGCCCATTTCTGATAATTGTTTACGAATGCTATCGGCTTCGGCGAAGTTTTTGTTTTTGCGGGCTTCTTGACGTGCGGATATTAGGGCTTCTATTTTTTCGTCTTCGCTGGTGGTGGGGTTTGATGCGGCGGCGTTTAGGTCTAGCCCTAGAATTTCGCAAAGTTTTTCCAGTTGTTCGCACATGCTTTTAATTAAATCTTGGCTTGGTTGCTGTTGGTCGGCTAGGCGGGTATTTGCGAATTTCACTAGCTCGAAGATGGCTGTTATTGCGTCGGCGGTGTTGAAATCGTCGTCCATTGCGGCTTCAAATGCAACTTGATAATGAGTGGGAGCGGTTCTTGGAAATAGTTCTTCGCATTTTACTTCGTCATCAATGGCTGTTTCCGTTTTTGGGGCTAAACTCAAGGCGTGCTGCATGTTGATATGACATGTTTTGATACGCTGTAGCCCTTGCCCTGCGGCGGTTAGCACCTCGTCATTTAATTCCATTTGCATACGGTAATGACCGCTTAATAGGTAGAAGCGGATTACATCGGGCGGGAATTTTTCTGTCATTTCGCGGAAGGTGAAGAAGTTCCCGCGTGACTTGGATATTTTTTTATGGTCGGTTGTGAGGATTCCGCAGTGTAACCATAGGCGCGCAAAGTCGCGTTCTGTTGCGGCTTCGGTTTGGGCTATTTCGTTTTCGTGATGGGGGAAGATTAGGTCTTCCGCGCCGCCGTGAATGTCTATTTCATCACCTAGATATTTTTTCGCCATTGCAGAACATTCGATATGCCAACCAGGGCGACCTTCGCCCCATGGGCTTTGCCACTTTGGTTCGGAGGGCTTCGCGGGCTTCCATAACACGAAGTCATGGGCGTTTCGTTTGCCTGCTTCCACTTCTATGCGTTTGCCTGCTTCTAGGTCTTCTATTTTTTTCTTGGAAAGCTTGCCGTAATTTTCAAATTTGGTTACTTCGTAATAAACTGTGCCGTCATTTTCGTAAGCATAGCCTTTTTCGATTAGCTGTTGGATTAATACGATTATTTCGGGGATTTCTTCGGTGGCGCGGGGGTTGGTTGTGGCGGGTAGGACGTTCAACTCCGCTAGGTCGCATAGTGTGTGTTGGATATATCTTTCGGCTAGTTCTTCGGTGGTGGTGTTTTCTTCGTTGGCCTTGGTTATTATTTTGTCATCTATGTCTGTGAAATTTTGCACGAAGTTTACTTCGTAGCCCTTCCATTGCAGATAACGCCGAATTGCGTCAAACACTACATAAAAGCGGGCGTTGCCCATGTGAATGTCGTTATAAACTGTTTGACCGCAGGTGTACATTTTTATCTGCTTTGGTGTGATTGGATTTAATTCTTCTTTCTTGCGCGTCATTGTGTTGTAGATTTTCATTGTCTGTTCCTTTCCGATATTAGACATACTGCGTGCGCCGCCATTCCGTCCCCCGCCCCTGTGAACCCCAAACCTTCTTCCGTTCGGAATTTTACATTAACCATATACGCAGGGATTCCCAACGATGCCGCGATATTACCTTCCATTTCGTCCCGCAATACCAATAATTTTGGGGCTTCTGCTACCACCGTAGCATCTACGTTTTCTACATTCCAGCCGCCTTTTGTTAAATACTGCCCAACTTCCCACAGCAAACGCAAACTAGATATGTTTTTATAATATGGATTTGAGTCCGGAAATGCTTGCCCTATATCTCCAAGCCCCGCCGCTCCCAAAAGTGAATCTATTACCGCGTGCGTTAGTACGTCGGCATCCGAATGCCCCAGCAATCCTTTTGCAAACGGAATTTCCACTCCGCCTAGGATTAATCGCCGTCCTTCTACCAGTCTATGCACGTCATACCCCTGCCCAACTCTAAAGCCCATTTCAAATTCCCCCTTTCATTGCAGTAATTATACATCATGCGAAAAGTCTTGACAAATATGGCATACACCGTTTACGTTTTATAAAAATTTATTAACATTTTTCACAGTGCGTTGTAATGTTTTGCCCATGCGCTGGGTTTTATGTATATATAAGCGTTTCGATTTGAAATGGGTTGAGGACGAGTCAATTCTGCGAACGCCAGCAGAATTGACGACAGACGAAGCCCAATTTCAAACGAAATCGCTATAACTATAGAAAAAAGGAGATTGGAAATGAAGAAAAAAATTCTGGCGGTACTGATGTTATCGCTGATTATGGGGGTATTGCCAATGTCGGTAACTGCGCTGCAACCAGTGCCACCATCTGCTAGAACCAATGCGGTTAGGTTGGAATTGAGTGCATCACTTAGGGCGGGTAGCAATGGTGTTGTTATGAGGGGAACGGAATTTGTTACGCCGCCTGTTCGGCCGCCGTATATTTGGAATAGAGTTTATTTTACCGTGCTTGATTTTGTAGATGGTGATGACTACGGACATGATGCTGTTAGGGGGATTCATTTTTCTATTGAGGGCGGGCTGCCCAACGACGCTCTTACACACAGCACGGGGGACTGGAGTACGCCTGCGCTGGTACTAAGCCCCGCAAGAGAATACAGAACTATCACTGTAACGGCGGCGTTGCTTAATAATCGTAGCGTGTATTCAACAGTGACAATCACTGTTGACCCTACCTTGATTTATTTCGGCACGAATATAAGCAGAAATGCTGGGTTTCGTGAGGGCGTGCATGGGGAAGTAGAAGTTGGTATTTTCACAACAGGTTTGACAGATGGTTTGCATCGTGGTGCGATTAGAAATCTGCCAGACGGGATAAGCGTGGACGGCTGGGAAGGTGAAGAAGGTTACATTGAATTAGCAAACGGTATATCAAGAGTGACACTACTAGGTGACAACACAACAATAGGACAAAATGTAACGCCGTTTAGGGCAATAGTGGAGCTTTATGTAGATGATTATGTGCTTTCTGATACAATTGAGTTTCTCATAAGAACCATGCCCGCAAGTATGGAATTTACACGAAGCGCGCAAGAAAATTTTACAGAAAATATGATTTTCGCCAGCCCAAATGAAATTGTAGTAAATATTGCCGTACTACGACCTAACGGGCAACGCATCTGGAACGCTGGAAATATTCAATGGACGATAGAGGGCGAAGCCGAAGGTGATAAATTCCAACACCCAAGAGGCGACTGGCGCGACGACCAAATTCTTACACTAGGCCCAAGCCAACAACCACGCGTAATAACAGTAACCGCAACCCTAACCCGCAACCCAACGATTTATACTTCTGCAACATTTTATGTAGTTCCCCAAGCGTTGTACGACATGGGTGTGGATAATAAATTTATCTACTTAATGGATAAATTCAACTTGAGTGACAAGGGAATATAGCGATTTCGATTGAAATTGGGTTTCGTCTGTCGCCCCAAACGCGCCTAAAGCCGCGCGTTCGTGGCTCGTCCTCAACCCATTTCAAAACGAAACGCCTATATAGGAGTGGAAATCATGCTTAAAAAAATTTTTTATGCAATATGTGTACCTGTGTTATTGCTGATTCCTTTTTTATCCGACGCTTATGTTGGTGAAAATTGTGCCATTGAAGCAACTGGCGTTTCCGCAAAACACCCAATAATAGGCAATTGGTCTTTTGTTGATGATGACCCCGCTAGAATACTTTATTCGCCAGATGGCATTCCTTTTAGTGGCACATTATCCCTTTTTGCTGATGGGTTCGCTACGAATACTCACCTCACAATGCGCGGCCACAGAACGGGCAACTGGCGCATAGATGGCGACCAGTTATACATTTACAGAAGCGAAGAACTAAGAAGAACCACAGGCAGTCAGGGACTTGGCGCGGGTTTGGCTGGTACGTGGACTTTCAGCATTTCCGAAGACGGCAAAACTCTTACCCTAGAAAATGACGAAACAACACGTACTTTCGCATGGGCAGGTAAAATTCATGATGGAACATGGCGGCGGGGCAGGTGATTTAAAGATGTGTTTGCCACTACGAAAATGTACAACAATGGTGGGGATTTATCCACTTAATGCACAAACTCAGCTTAATTGACAATGGAATATAGGAGTGGAGATCATGCTTAGAAAAATTTTTTATGCAATATGTGTACCTGTGTTATTGCTGATTCCTGTTACATTTTTATCCGCCGCTTATGTTGGTGAAAATTGTGTTATTGAAGCAACTGGCGTTTCCGCAAAACACCCAATAATAGGCACATGGTCTTTTGTAGACGAAGACGACCCCACTAGAATACTTTATTCCGAAGATGGTATTCCTTTTAGTGGCACATTATCCCTTTTTGCTGATGGGTTTGCTACGAATACTCACCTAACAATGCTAGGCCAAAGAACGGGCAACTGGCGCATAGATGGCGACCAGTTATACATTTACAGAAGTGAAGAACTAAGAAGAACCACAGGCAGTTCGGGGCTTGGCGCAGGTTTGGCTGGTATGTGGACTTTCAGCATTTCCGAAGACGGCAAAACTCTTACCCTAGAAAACGACGAAACAACCCGCACATTCACATGGGCAGGTAAAATTCATGATGGAACGTGGCGGCGGAGGCGGTTTTAAAAGCGTGTTACAACAAAAAATAACTACGCTCCTTCTGAACAGAGTTGCGTGGTTATTTTTTTTATAGGCTATGAAATTTGTTCATGGCTTCGTGACGTATGAGTGGCTTACCAATACATGTAATCGGCGAAAAGCGGCTGTGCCGCCCGCCTAGTTTCTTATTTGCCCGTTGCCTAGTGCGAAAAATTTTGTTGTTGTTAGGGCCTTTAATCCCATTGGGCCACGGGCATGTAATTTTTGTGTGCTTATGCCAACCTCCGCGCCTAGCCCGAATTGTTCGCCGTCCGTGAAACGAGTGGACGCATTCACGAATACTGCGGCAGAATCTACAAGGTCTACGAATTTATTTGCGTTGGCGTAGTTTTCAGTCAAAATTGCGTCGGTGTGGCCAGATGAGTATTTTGTTATGTGGTCTATTGCCTCGTCTAGGTTTTCTACTACTTTGATGGCTATGGTTAGGTTTAGAAATTCTGTTTGCCAATCGTCTTCGGTGGCGGTGGTCGCTTGCGGAAAGGCTTTGCAAACTTCGGCGTCACCAAGGATTTTTACATTTGCTTGTGAAAGCTGTTGGCAAATTTCTGGTAGAAATTTTTCCGCAATGCTGCGATGAATTAGTAATTTCTCACAAGCATTGCACACACTGGGGCGTTGGGTTTTCGCGTTTATAATTAACGGAATCGCCTTGCTGTGGTCAGCGGATTCATCTACAAAAATATGGCAATTGCCTACACCCGTTTCGATTACGGGGATTGTGCTGTTTTCAACAATACTCGCGATTAGTCCCGCATTGCCGCGTGGAATTAGTACGTCGATATATTTATTCAAGCGCATGAATTTCTGTGCTGTTTCGCGTGAAGTGTCTTCGATTAGCTGAACTATTTTTGGTGGATGCCCTAATTTTTGTATTGCTTCATGCAAAATTTTTACCAGCGCGATATTTGAATTAATTGCCTCGGAACTTCCGCGCAACACGCAAGCATTACCCGCCTTGAAACATAATGCAAAAACATCAGTGGTCACGTTGGGACGGGCTTCGTATATCATTCCCACCACGCCTATTGGCACACGCTTTTCGCCTACTTGCAAGCCGTTTGGCAATGCTCGCATGTACAGCGTTTCGCCTATAATATCGTCTTGCCGCGCTACTTTTCGCATTCCTTCCGCCAACGCTAATACCCTGTCCGCGTTTAGCATCAAACGGTCGTTAAAAGCCGCTCGGGCAGGGTCGGCATTTGTCATATCTTTTTTATTCTCCGCTAAAATGAAACTTGTGTTCTTCTCAAGACTTTCCGCACAAGCCATCAAAACTTCATTCCGCACACTACTATCCAACCTACGAATATAAGCCGCCATCTCTTTAGCATTCCTACCAATACTCTCTAAATCATACATAAAAATCACTCCTAACAAATTATAATCCAACCCACTCAATGCAAAATCACAAAAAGCGGGGTCAAGGGGACGCGTCCCCTTGCAGGGTTTGGGACAGCGTCCCAAGGTCTTATCTTTTTTCTTCTAAATCTTTTATCTCTACAAAAACCGTGTCATGAATACCGCTACGCAAAAAATTGTTAGTATTATTAGCGCGATTATGTCTCTTCTGGTGAATCTCATTTCGTTCATCTTTGTGCGGTTTATGTCTCCTCGGTAACAGCGTGCTGTCATTGCGGTTGCTAATTCGTCGGCGCGCTTGAATGCCGATACGAATAGAGGTACTAGAATTGGAATTAGGGATTTTGCGCGTTTTATTAAACCGCCTGTGTCGAAGTCTGCGCCGCGTGCTTTTTGAGCCTTCATTATTTTTTCCAACTCGTCGGAAAGAATTGGTATGAACACTAGCGCAATTGACATCATCATTGCAATGTCGTGTGATGGGATTTTTACAATTTTCAGCGGGGACAGAAGGGACTCAATGCCGTTGGTTAGCTGAATAGGGGAGGTGGTCAG
>WQVV01000044.1 GCA_009785665.1 Defluviitaleaceae bacterium | reverse complement strand
GTCGCCGCTTTCCAGCGCGTCGCGGTATTTTTGTATGGAAGATAAAAAATTGTCAAATTCATGCAATAAATATTCTCGATTTTCTAAAAAAAGTTCCGTCCACATGTCGGGGTCTAACCTTGCCACGCGTGATAAATCGCGATAACTCCCCGCCGAATACCCTTTATGACGCGGCGCGGTAGGGCTTTTCACAAACGCATTAGAAATCACATGCGGCATTTGCGACGCGAAAGCGATAATTTCATCATGTTCCGCCGCCGTGGTCACGGAGATTCTGCCAAAACCAACAGGTTCTAACAAAACCTTTATATCCTCAAAAAACTGAATATCGTCGTGTGTGGGTGGGACTATTACCATTGGTTCGTTGTCAAATAAATCCTCGCGGCTAAATTTAAATCCCGACTGATGCAATCCCGCCATAGGGTGGCCACCTACGAAGGTGAAGCCGTGTTCTTTAGCCAACGGAAAAAGCATGTCGCAAATTCGCATTTTTGTTCCAGCGCAATCAATCACGGTTGTTCCCGCCAAAAGATGAGCCTTCGACTGCACCCAGTTAATCACGCCCTGCGGAAATATTGCCAACAGAATACAATCACATGTTGCTAAAATTTCGTCGGTAAGTTCGCCGTCAATTGCTTCCGCGAGTTTCGCGAATTGCAGTATAGAGTTATCCGTATCGCTTCCCAAAACCTCAATGCCCTGTGTTCGCTTGTACGCTTTAGCCAAAGAACCACCAATCAGCCCCAGCCCAACAATTCCAACACGTTTAATCATGCCAAAGCCTCGCGAAGCTTGTCTATCTTCGCAGAAAGCGCGGCGAAAGCTTCTGGTGTTAGCGATTGCGCACCGTCGCAAAGTGCGTTAGCAGGGTCGTTGTGAACTTCCACGATAATTCCGTCTGCGCCAGCGGCGATTGCCGCAAGCGTCATAGACGGTACAAGGTCTGAACGCCCAGTGCTATGGCTTGGGTCAACGATTACAGGCAAGTGCGTAAGGCTTTTCAAAACGGGTACGGCCGATAAATCTAGTGTGTTCCGTGTGTAATCTTGCTCGTAAGTTCTTATTCCGCGCTCGCACAAAATTACGTTTTCATTGCCATTGGCCATAATATATTCCGCGCTCATTAGCAATTCCTTAATCGTTCCAGCAAGCCCGCGCTTTAACAAAATTGGGGCTTTGGTGCATCTTCCGAGTTCTTTTAGCAAATCGTAATTTTGCGTGTTCCTCGCACCTATTTGAATTACGTCAATTCCCTTTTCAATAAACAAATCCAGATTTTGCAGATACATAAGTTCCGTCACAATAGGAAGTCCCGTTTCGGCGCGTGCCTCTAACAACAGGTCAATTCCTTCGCTACCCATGCCCTGAAAATCATACGGAGATGTACGCGGCTTAAACGCTCCGCCACGCAGAAAATTAGCACCAGCCGCTTTTACTTCTTGCGCAATACCGATAAGTTGCGAACGGCTTTCCACGGAACATGGCCCAGCAATCAGCGCGAAATTCCCGCCGCCGATAGCCGGCCCGTTCCCAGACACCAGCCGCAAAATAGAATCCTCTGGGTGCATTTTTCGATTACTCGCCTTAAATGTTTCGGGCATATCCGCAACCGATTCTACTATATCTAAACTCTTCAACATGTCTTTATCTATGCACTTCGTATTTCCAATCAGCCCCAGCACACATTGCTGTTGCCCATGAAATTCTTTTACAATCAATTTCTTATCCCTAAGCCACTTTATTAAATGCTCAATTTTTTCTGGCGACACATCAGGCCGAATCATTACTATCATATATATTCTCCTACATTCCTAGTCTCAACGTATTTTGTCACGCATAATAGATTTTGTCAATTATGGCGATTATGATATACTTGCGCAGGAAGGTGAGCGCGAGAATGAAACTGTTATTCTTTTTTGTGACATCGTTTTTTTGGTTTTCGCTGTATACATATGTGCCGTATGTCGCGCCTTACGCAGAATACTTGGGCGCGGATTTACGGCTAGTTGGGCTTATTGCGGGAGCATATGGTTTTACGCAAATGGCAATTCGATTTCCGCTAGGAATTTTTTCAGACAGGATAGGCAAGCGAAAAATTTTTGTTGTTCTTGGAATGGCGTTCGCGGCGGCGGCGGGGTTTGTTGTGTTTTTCTTTCCCAGCGCGTATACCCTTTTGCTTGCAAGGGCTTTGGGTGGTGTTGCGGCTTCGGCGTGGGTTGTGTTTACTGTTTTAGGCGCGTCATACTATCCCGCAGATAAAACCGCAAAGGCAATGGGGCATTTAAGCGCGTGCAACGCATTAGGAAGAATGGCCGCATTACTAATGGGCGGTCTAGCGGCGCAATGGCTAGGCGTAGAATATGCATTCCTACTAGGCGGGATAGGTGCGCTAATAGGAATGGCAACCAGCGCGACAGTAAAGGAAAAGACAAAAAAAACAACACAGCCGCCTTCTGACAACAACATACACTCTAATACAAATGAAAGTAATACAAATGAAAACGACAAACCGCCACCGCCAACTTTCGCGGAATTGCTAACCGTCGCAAAAAACAAACAACTGCTTTGTTGCTCTATTCTAGGGATTCTATGTATGTTTATCTCGTTTGCGACAACATTCGGATTTATTCCACTTGCCGCATCACGGCTGGAAGCCAACCAAATACAAATTGGACTCCTAGGCGTGGTGTCTACTGTACCCGGAATTTTCATGGCTCCACTAGCTGGAAGCTTTATGCCCAAAAAATTTGGGGCGTGTACAACTTTGGTAATTGGATTTCTAATAGCGGGCGTTGGTAGCGCGTTGGTGGCGTTTAGTAATTCTCTGCCCTCGCTTTTCGCCGTGCAAATTATCGGAAGCATTGGTATTGCAATTCCTTCAACGCTTTTGCTTGGGTTGTGCATTCGTGATATTCCCGCACCCAGACGCGCCACTGCTATGGGTTTTTACCAAGCTGTGTATGGTATCGGCATGTTCCTAGGCCCGTTTGTAATGGGGCAAATAAGTTACGCCCTAGGGTTAATGACTGCATTTATCTTCATTGGTGTTGTAGGCGTGGCTGGCGCATTATTAACGATTGTGTACGCACGGCGCGGGAATCTTGTTTATTAACTCTCGTAGCCACTTATTTTCCAGTCGCATTAGCTTATGTTTAATGGTAATATTAAAAAATATTTTCCCTTGCGAATAATCATACATGACTAGGAAGAGGGTTTTTGAGAATGCCACTATCAACAATACTAGACTGGATATACCCACCAGTATGCATAGCATGTAGAAGCATAATGCCGCTGAATGCCCCTCAGCGGTATATTTGCGTTATTTGCGAAGGATTATTCGAGTCGATTCCATTGCCTGTGTGCAAAAGATGCGGCGTGCCTGCGTCAACAGAAGAAGCAAAGCACTGCGCATCATGTTTCGGAAAAACATTTCACTTTCAGCAAAACAGCGCGGCATTTTTATACGACGAGCTAATGCGGGACATGCTACATGAAATGAAATTCCGCGCAAAAAAACGCGTTGCAAAAGGTCTTGGTTTTCTATGGTCGGCGCAAGTCGCGTCAACATTGCAAAACCCCGACAGTTTTATTGGAAGCATTGAAGACTTACAAAGCTACACATTAATTCCAATGCCCCTACACCCAAAAAAACAGCGCGAACGCGGATTCAACCAAGCGGAAATTCTCACACGTCCGTTATCAGCGGCATTACAAATTCCCATGTCAAATATCCTAACCCGTACCGTGGACACGCCGCCGCAATCTGGTTTACATCCAATGCAACGCGCCGAAAACGTATCGGGAATATTTTCCATACAAAAATCAACAAGCGTTATCGGAAGAAACTACATAATAACAGATGATATATTTACAACGGGGTCAAGCCTAAACGAATGCGCAAAAACTCTCAAATCTGCGGGGGCTACGAAAATTTTATGTATGACTTTAGCAATTGCGGTGAAAAATAATTCTAAGTAAACTTGCCAAAACTGCCGATAAACAGTTAGAACCAAAAAAATAGTGGGCAACATACTATGTAAAACATTGATTTCATATAGAAAGGAGGCGTTGATATGGACATGAGAATATCAAGTGTGTATAACGCCTACAGCGTACAGTCTGGGCGGGGAGTATCCCAATCAGGAACGCGAGTAGACAAGGGGAGAGTAGATGCGGATAGTGTATCCTTATCTGCCCAAGCTGGAGACTATCAAGCGGCGCGCAGGGCGGTAGCAAACGCGCCAGATATACGTGAAGGCATTGTTGGTAAAATCCAAGAAATGTTGGATGCAGGCACGTATCGCGTATCGGCACAAGATGTGGCGGCACGTATTTTTAGGGGAGCATGATTAGCATAAACACAAGGATGTTATAACAGGGCTCTTTCGGAAATCTTTGGGGGGAATTTCCGAAGGGGTCTTTGTGTTGGCTATGTATATGCACCCAGACAAAAAAGGCGGTGAAAAAATGGCAGGAATGATAGACCAGCTAACCGACGTAATGAACCAGCAAGCCGAACGCCACACAGAACTACACGGGCTGTCGCTGGAAGAACGGGACGCAATAATCCAAAACGACATAGAGCAACTGCAAAAGCTGGTGGGGCTAAAGAACATATTAGTATCGCAAAACAGCCGCCTAGAAAAGCAAAGAATCGCCTTAGTAAATGACATTGCAGAGGTAATGGGGCATAAAATCGAAGATATAACCCTATCCAATGTAATTGATATTCTAAAAGACCAACCAGAAGACCAAGAAAGGCTACGCGAAGCGGGGACAAAACTTCGTGAAGCCGTAACAAAACTCCAAGATGTAAACGAACTTAACAAGTCTTTGTTAGAAAGTTCAATCGAATTTGTAGAGTATTCGCTAAACGCGTTACGCTCCACACTTTCGCCCGAACCGCCCGAATATCCAACGCAAAGACCAACACAAGGCGGCAACGACGGCACAGGAACATTCAACGCAACACGATGAATTAAAAAAATCATCGTCAAGGGGATTGCGAAAACTCGCAATGACGAGAATCTATCTAGTGAGGGGAATTACTTATGGGTTTTGGGGGATTAAGCATCGCAACAAGTGGGATTAGAGTTGCGCAAAGAAACCTTAATGTAACAGGACATAATATTTCCAATGCGGAAACTCCAGGGTTTTCGCGTCAGCGAATTGTCCAAAAAGAAGCATTCGTGCGCAATGTTGGCGTAAACAACGCTGGTAGTCGCATGATAGTGGGAATGGGTGCGAACTGGAGTGAAGTTCACCAAATTCGCAACGAGTTCCTAGATGTAAATTTCCGCCGTAATGTTACGCAGTTGCAGTTTTATTCAACGCGGGTACAGGCGGGATTGGCTATTGAAACTTTGTTGGGCGAGTTGCACGGCTCATACAATTTTCAATCGGTAATAAACAATATGTGGTACGCTATTCAAGAGCTTACCGCACACCCAGAGGGGCTGGCTACACGTCAGTTCTTCCTTTCGACTGCAAACACTTTCCTTACAAAATCGCAAACAGTTTTTGACGGGCTTTTGGAACAACAATTTAACCTAGACATGCAAATTCGCGAAATGGTAAATGGCAGAACTGGCGTAAACGAAACAGTAGCGGCAATTGCCGACCTAAACCGCGCAATTCAATTTGCAGAGTCTGGCGGCGAGCGCGCCAACGACTTCCGCGACCAACGCCACATGCTACTAGACCACCTAGCCACACTGATTCCCATTGACGTATTTGAAGAACCAAGCGGAAATGTTGCCATCTTAACAAAGGGGCATCACCTATTATCGGGGAATCACCAGAGCTTGATGGGCTTGCGCTATATCTCGCCAAACATTCATTTTGTAGAGCCTGTGTTCACACCATCACCGCATATTTTATCTGCGGGAACACCACCAGACGAGTTCACATCATTCATAAATTATTTAGGGCCACTAGACACCGCAATGGGTGCAGGTGGACAGCTTCTTGCACTAATGCAAGCAAGAGGAACTTTGCCAGCAAACCACATGAGTGCAGATGTTGCACCACCAATGCTTCCAGATGAAATACATCGTCTTGCTGACGAGGTGGAAGCCGCAATTGGCGCATTAGGTGGAGCGGCAACAGGCAACTTCATGGCAGATTTACAACTCGCGATAAACGCCGCCCCTGCGGGCAGTGTGCTACGCGAAGACCTTGAAGCCGCATTAGCCCACGCCCAGCGCGACGCAAACCGCTTTATACAGCAGTTAGTAGCCGCGGCAGGCAACCCAGTCGATATAATTCGACTAACCCAAGAAATTGAGCGCGACTTCCTAGCGCAAACACATAATCACCGCGCCCATATGTGGTCTATAGAACATGCTATGATTCCACAGGTGCAAATGAATCTTGACCGCATAGTAAATTCCATGATAACCATGATAAACGACGCAGTTACAGGCAATCTACGCGGCCCAGACGGAAATTTCCTATTCTTTGAAACAAACCCAGACGGAACGCCATTTATCGCCGACCCAACCGTAATAGACCCAATAACAGGCGAACCAGCGCGCACTCCAATAGTTCCAGTAGACGCACGCGGCAACCCAGGCATACCATTGTTCGTGCGCTACATGGATATAGATGATGGCTCACACACATGGCCACTAACGGGCTTGCAAAATCCAAACATGCCATCTACGATTTTCACAGCTGCAAATATTCGTCTCAACCCAGATTTCCATGAACACGGCGGTCATAACCTACTCGCGCTATCACTAAGCGGCGCACCAGGCGACACCGACCTGCTTGTAGCATTACACGATGTATGGATGTCACCAGATAGCCATTACGCCATAAATATAGGCGGCAGAAGCTTTAACGTGCAAGATGCATATTTGCGCTTCACAGGCACATTAGCGGCGGATATTTCTGAATCAAACAGCCGCGTAACAACGCAAACCACCAATGTTGACCAATCGCAAAATCTGCGCATGGCAATAAAGGGCGTTTCCATGGACGAAGAACTTAACGCAATGCTTCGTTTCCAATTCGCTTTCCAAGCGGCATCACGCGTATTTAACATGATAGACGGCATGATTGACCGTATAGTAAACGGCACTGGCCGTGTAGGATTATAGGGGGTACTAACAAATGCGTTCATCATTTTTTGGATTACATGTTGCGGCTTCTGGCTTAAATACGGCTCGTGGGGCTTTGAATGTAACTTCGCATAATATCGCAAACGCGGAATTACCAGGCTTTTCTCGCCAAGTGGCGCAAATGCAAGCGGCTCGCCCACTTGTTGGCACAGGCAGAGGAATGTATGGTACAGGTTCGCAAATCACAAGCGTGATTCAAATTCGCGATAGATTTTTGGATAAGAAATTCTGGAATCAATCTTCAATTCATGGGCGTTTCACCGCCATAAATTCGCACTTAAATTTTGTCGAAACAGTGTTCAACCAACTGCCAAACGCAGGGGTTAAAAGAACATTTAACGGCTTCTTCTCCACGCTTCACGACCTCACCACTCGCGCACATGAACCTACCTTCCGCACGAATGTAGTTACAAATGCACATACTCTCACGGAGCAAATACGTCAAAATGCCGCCGCGTTGCAACGCCAGCAATCCGACGTAAACCGCGAATTTGCTGATGTTATTGCGCAAATCAATAGCCTTGGTTCGCAAATTGCTTCATTAAATAATCAAATTCACATCTTCGAGCGTGACGGAAGCAACGCAAACGACCTACGCGACCAACGCGCACTGCTAATAGACGAACTTTCAACCCTAGTAAACATCTCTGTAGAAGAGCGCGATTTCAGCCGACCAGGCGTGGCAAACGACCGTCGCATGACCATCATGATAAACGGTCAAATGTTCGTAGACCACAGAAACAACGAAACATTAGAGCTAGTAGCAAGAGACAACCCACACGACCCACGTTCTGGCCCAAGCCGAAACGAAATGGACGTTCGCGGATTGTACGACGTTTTCTTTGTGGGAACTGGCTCACGCTTTAACATTCACAGCCCCGTACTAGGTGGAAAACTTCGCGGTATCGTTGATGTTCGCGATGGTAACGGTGGTCAACATACAGTTTCACCAATCCTTACAGGGCAAATGATGGTTCAAAGAGAACTTGACTCGCTAGAACGCGCCGCAAACACCTTGCGTGGTATGGAAGCCCGTCTTGTGACATTAAATGGCCAAGTTGCTCCATGGACAACTGACCGCGATACCGCATTGGCCGCTATCGAAGCAATAGCCGCTGGGTCAACCCCTGCCGTTACTAATACAGCAACAGCAAATGCGCGTATTGCACAACTATTCGCAGACCGCGCAGAACGTGACGCAATTGCAGCATCTTTACCCACACTTCGCGGCGCGATTGTTAATCATGTGAATTTCCAAGGTCTACGCAATGCAATTGGTGCTGAAATTAACTTGAACTCAACAGCCGCGCCAACCCCCGCTATTAATACCGCACTAAACAATATTCAAACACTTCTAAACGAGTTCGCGGCTGGCGATTTTGATAATAACTTAGCGGCGTTTACAACCCAACTTGATGCGCTTCTTACCACACCAGCCACAGGCTTGCACGACTTGCTCGACAGCCATCCCGATTTTGATAGTGTCGCAATTTTGAACCAAATCAACGGCATTATGCCTATCAACACAGCACCTCTAAGCACAGCAATAACAGACTTAGCCGCTCTAACCCCACCAGCAAGAGACATTGACGCACAACTAGCCGCCGCAAATGCCGCACTACTAACCCTAAACGCCGCAACCAACAACATAGCCGAAATAGTAGGCTTCGCAGAGCGTCTCGAAAGACAGCTAGACTGGACAATAGCCCAAGCCGAAATAATGGAACAAGATATTATCGCAAGGATAGCCTCAATCAACGCAGGCACAAGCCTAGGTGTTGCAGCGGATTACGAAGACTTCCTAGATGCTCTTCAAGCTGAACTGGTTGACATGAGAGCAACAGCGGCGGCGGTATCTGGTTTGCCGTCCTCGCTATCCGTGTACGACCCTGCGGGTGCATTAACGGCCGCAATAGCCCAGATACAAGCAGTAGTAGGTGCAGGCGGAATAGCAGGTTTTATTGACAACATTGAAAACATTCTTGATGCGGCGGTTGACCCTGTTGATGGATTGCCTGTTGGGCTGAGCCAATACCCAGGTGCTACCTCCACATTCAAGGGAATCCCCTTCTATATGAACCAACTCAACGAACTTGTACGCGTATTCGCACGCGCAATGAATGAAGGTCGCAACCGCGACGGCGGAGAAATCCCAGGCGCGATTGGGCATTTGTTCGGCTTTGACGCTAATGGCGAAAACAGACAGGCAATGTTCTTCACATTCCAAGACAGCCTAGGCAACCCAGCAACCGTCACCAACCCAGACGACCCACTAAGAAATCTACGCATGTGGATTCTAGCCGACCCAGCCGACCCAACAGGTCAAACACCTTTACGTGACGCAAACGGCTACTTCGTAACCGTAATGGATCCAGACCCTCCAATGGACGCTGCTGGAAACTCCATAGTAGCGCGTGACGCAACAGGCAACCCAATGTTCACGCTGGATTACAGCCAATTCAACGCGCTAAACTTCATCATGAATCCAGAGCTTATGACTGACCCAGATTTGCTTGCCGCGTCCAGCAACGCCAACATTGGTCAAGCAAACAATGATATAATTCACGGCTTCCTTGCCGTTGCCAACGACCAAAGTCTCTTCCGCGAAGGGCGTTTGATTGACTTTATCATTGCAACCAGCAATCACCTTGCCGTTGACAATAATCAGGCGCAACTTTTCCGCGAAAGTTATCACGAAATAACAATGGCAACGCATAACCACCGCTTGTCGGTTAAGAGCGTTGACACAGAGGAAGAGATGCTTAACCTTGTAAGATTCCAAAACATGTTTATCGCGTCTTCACGGTTAATCAATGTTTTAGACACCGTGTATGACACCTTGATAAACAGGCTCGGCAACTTCTAAGAGGGCTTTTAACATTGATAGCCCAACAGCTTTGAAAGGGGATATTTAATAATGCGCATAACTAATCATATCGTATATGGCAATTCCATGAACAACATTTGGCGTAATGCGCGCCATTTAAGTAATCTTGTAACGCAAATTGAAACAGGTACAAAAACACAACGTCCATCAGACGACCCTTTGTTGGCGGCGCGTTCGCTTCGCTATCGCACAATTCTTGCGGAAGCAGAGCAATTTCAACGCAATGTTCAGCAAGGCATGGCGTGGATGGAAGTTTCCGAAGCAGCATTCAACAATGTTCTAACGGGAACACCCACCAACCCCAGCCTTATGCAACGCATTTACACTCGCTTGGTGGAAGCCGCACAAACGGGCACAAACACCTTGGAAGACCAACGCGCAATCATGTCGGAACTACGTCAGTACTTCGAGCAAATGTTCGAGGTAGACATGAACCAAACATATTTGGGCAGATACGTTTTCTCGGGCTTCCATACAGACCAACCACCCGTTCTCAAGAATGATTGGCCTGGGCGTAGTTTTATTATTACGCAAGACTTCGTACCTCGTGATGTGGAGCGCGTAATTGCGTTCCACCGCGAAACGCCAACTTCTCCACTTGATAAAGTGTATGCAAACATTGTTAAATTGCCATTCACCAATGCGAATTTCGATTTCGACCCTACGCTTGCACCCGCAGTTACAGGAAATCCACCAATGCCAGGCATCACCCTTGCAGACGGCACTCAAGTTCATGTAATAACAACCGTTTCCAATGCAATGACAGAACTTGGTGATGCTGTAACAGCCTATCGTCCCGCAGACACCTTTACCGATGGCTTAGGAAACGAACTACCAGTAATCCACTTCCTAAGCGATACTGGTGAACTTGTTATGAGTGATGCAGTTCGCGACCTTATGAACGCCGCTGGTGGTTTAAATGTGGTTTATGAGAAAAACAATCTTCGTGCTGGTGAGTTAAACCCTATGGTATACTTCCAGTCTGCCGAGATTATTACCACCACTGAAAACGGAGTTACAACACGCGAAGCCCAGCATTTTCACGCCGCGTCACAGAATATCCAAATGGAAATTTCGCCAAGCGCGCATATTACCGTAAACTCACACGCCAGCAATATTTTGACTGCAAACCTTTTTGCAGACTTGAAACGGCTTTTCAATTTCGCCGATTCTCTAGTGGCTTCCGACCCGCGTGTAATTGAGGAATATTTCCGTGTTGAACACAATTTGGTTGATGACGACCTTGACAAAAATGTGTACGAGTTCTTGTCAGACGAGCAAGCCGCACTTTCTGGCGCAATGCACGACCGCATTAACAATATGCTGGAGCTAATCATGCGCCACGCAGGGCAAGCCCAGCGCGAACACACAGCCCTAGGCTCAAGAATGCAAAGGCTTGAAATGACTGGAATCCGCTTGGAAGAAGACGAAATTGCATACACCGCACTTCTTTCCGAAAACGAGGACACCGACCTTGCAGGCACAATCATGCAAAAAAATGCCGCAGAAGCCGCATTTGGTCACGCATTGATGGCAATTGCAAGAACAACACAACTTTCATTGGCAGATTTTATTAATAGGTAGAGGTGAGTTTATGCGTTTAACAAGTGCAATGATAACAAATAATACTCTCATGCATATAAACCGCAATATGCGTAATCTTGATAACGTGATTAGGCAAATTGAGACGGGTAAGCGGATTCAGCGTCCTTCTGACGACCCGATTATCGCAAGCCGCGCTTTGATGTTCCGCACCAGCGTGCATGAGAATTTGCAATTCCAACGCAATGTTGACCAAGGCATTGCGTGGATGAACGTAACCGAAACAACTTTTAACAATATCAACAAAGAACTGCTTTTTGAAATGCGTAACCTAGCAGTGCAGGGTGCAAACACGCCCAACAACCTAGAGCCTATGATGGCAATTATTAGGCAAATGGAATCACTGTTTGAGCAGATTGGGCATGAAGTAAACCAAACATTTGGCGGGAATTTCCTTTTCTCTGGCTTCCGTACAGACGAGCCGCCTGTGTTTACTGCCGACAACAATCGTAGTTTTGTAATCACACAGCATTTTAATGTTAATGATATTTCGCGGGAATCTTCATTCCAGCGACTTATCGTGCCAAACAGGCTTGGCATTTACGAGCCTGTTACCCACGAAATTAACGTGCTTAAACTCGCTTATACTGGGCTGGACACAATTCCGCATATACCTGGCTTTACCGTGGTTGAACGTAGCATCACTGATGACGACGCGTATCTTCCACCCGCGCCACCTTCGCCGCTTGTTCCACCTGCCCAAGCTGTCATTCATTTTGTACGAGAAACAGGCGAGTTGGTTATGCATAACGAAACCGCCGCAAACTTCCCACGCGAAGGCGTTAGCGTAACATTCCAAAAAACGGGCTTTAGACAAGGCGACATTAACCCAACCGTTTATTTTACTGGGCGTGAAATTGTTAATACTGGCATTGGGCATATTCCGCCAGGTACACAACTTGTTTACAACATTACGCAGTATTTTTCACGCTCATCTGCTATTGGGCCTGCTGTAGCTGGAATGTATACTTTCGACTTGGCTTTCCCGCCGTATGCAGACCGCAACAACCATGCTAATTTGTTGGATTCATTGCCAACAGGTGCTGATATTGTTGGCAACCAAGTTCTAATTCCTGCGCGCTTCTTCGACCTTAACCGTAATGTTTCTGCGACTTACGCTGTTGCTTTGGATTCACCGATTCTTCCTGCAACTGGGGCTCCGACTAACCTGCCCGCAAGGCATATCAAAGAAGACCCACGCGTACAAGGTGTTGAGCTAGTTCGTGCTATTGGTGTAAATGGTATTGCGCTTCCGCTTGACCAAATTGAACTTAACGGGTCATTTGATATGAATAACCAAGAGATTCAATACGAGTTTGCGTCACGCACTTTAATCACAGTAAACTCGTTGGCCAAAAATATTCTAACCGACAAAATGTATGCGGATTTCAGACGTTTCTTCCAATTTGCAAACTCACTTGTAATCTCTGACGAAGATGACCTTATCCGCCATTTTACAACACTTGGTTACGAACCCGAAGTTGTTCAGCGTGAAGTTTACGAACAACTTAACCGAGAAAGACAAATTGCGCGTGATGCTTTGTATCAGCAATTTAACAATATGCTGTTCTTGGTTGACCGTCACGTTGATAATTCTACACGCGAACAAACCCAACTGGGTGCGAGAATGGTACGCATGGAACTTGTACAAAACCGTTTGGAACAAGACGAAGTAAGTTACACCCTGCTTACCAGCGACAACGAAGACACCGATATTATCCGCGCCACAATAGACAGATTTTCTGCCGAGGCACTTTTTATGGCTTCGCTACGCGCAAACACAGGCATTATCCAAATGTCAATAGCAAACTTCCTAAGATAGGCGGCACAGAATAGGAGAGTTTCATGAAAAAATTTAACACCAAACATTTCGGGGAAATTAACTACGACCCAGAACGCGTTATACATTTCCCCGAAGGAATACCAGGTTTTCCTGAAAGTAAGAACTACCTGCTAATGTCCGAAAATGAAGATGAAGATATGTTTTTCTGGCTGCAATCCGTTGATGATGGCGATGTTGCTTTCACCCTAATGGACGTGTACAAGGTTTTGCTAGACTACGACCCGCAAGTGGAAGAAGACGACATTTTTGAACTAGGCAAAATTGAAAACACTCCGTTGTTGATTTACAACATTGTGGTTATTCCAGACTACACACGCAATATGCGCGTAAACCTTCGCGCCCCTGTTGTGATTAATCTAGGCACGGGGTTGGGCAAACAGGTAATCTGCAACAACGAGGATTACCCAATACGTTTCATGATTTTTGAAGAAATGGAGCGTGCCAGAAAAAAACTGGCCACAGACTAATAAATGTTGGCTCTCACACGCAAGAAGGGCGAATCCATTATAGTAGGCGAGAATATCGAAATTGTAGTGCTGGGTATCACTGGCGAACAAGTACGCCTAGGAATTATCGCCCCAAAGAGTATCGCCGTTCACAGAAAAGAAATTTTTGAACAAATCCGCCTTGAAAATAAAGAGGCAATGCAAAATTCTAAATTTAAGATAAAAGACCTTGGAGGGAAACTTTTGTGATGTTATAGTCCCTAATGCGAAGTTTCCCCCAAAGGGCGCAGTAAGCGAAGCGAATGTTTCCCGCGCCCTAGTCCCCTTCAAAAAACTTTATATTTGTGTTATTGCATGAGCGGAGAATTTTCTTCGCTCATTTCTTTTTCTTGGAGTTTTGCTTTTTGCAAAAGAGTTCTTATTTTTTTGGGCTGGTGGGTAGTGATTTAGTATGACTATCACCCTGCATGTTGTGCATCTTCTGTCGCGTAGTTCTACATTTTTGTGGGTGCATTCTTCGTTGTCGTAGTAGATGCAGCATTTGTTGTCGCATTTCATTTTGTACTCGCTCCTTTTTTTGGAATATGAGGCGGCATAGCCGCTTTTCGCCGAGGACATGATACTTTTTCCTATAAAACAGTGCCATATCCGCGCAACAACCCTGCAAGTTTGCACTATCTTCGTAGGGCGAATATGGCACTGTTTTGGCGGAAAAAGTATGAGTTGGAAGGCTACGCATAACGTCTCGAAGCCAGATACTGCTTTGTGGATAATTAAAAAGAGCGTGAAGGAGACGACGGCAAAACAAAAGCCGTCAACAACCTAACACGCTCGTAATTGTTTTTATCACAAAAAACGCCTAGTGACACTAGCTTGCATACAGGCGTTTCGATTTGAAATGGGCTGAGGACGAGTCAATTCTGCGAACGCCAGCAGAATTGACGACAGACGAAGCCCAATTTCAAACGAAATCGCTATATATATCGCAATAACGCCCTTACTCATACTTGAAGAAAGGGCTAAAATTCTGTATACTGCAAAGGTGTCGCAAAGGGTGGGGTTTTCCCCACAGGTGTATAGGTAGATGGGTTTGGAATCTCCTATCACTTCCTGTGTTCGTGCGTCAACACGTTCACAGGTCTTGCGTCCGTTTTTGTTTCTATCTCCCTTACATAATATTTTTAGCTGAAATTTTTACTTCCCTTTCGCTTCGCATTACGAAAAATGATACCGACCAACTCACGCGAATTTTACCACATCTTGCAATTATGTACAAGCGTCTTGTCGTAATTAGCAACTACCTGTTGACGTTAATGAATAGCTTTTGATAAAATAACCGACTAATCCCGCAAGTTATTTTTTTACAGTTCATGGCTTCGAGACGTATGTGTTAGCTTACAATGCAGGTCGGCAGCGAAATGCGGCTTTGCCGTCGCTGGTAGGAGAATTAAGGAGGATTTTTATGGATAACTTTAATATGGAACTTGACCCAATTGGGCAATATTACGCTTCGGTTATTTCGCCAAAACACCCTGGGCAGTTTATGCTTTCGGCATACCTAAATGAAGCGGTTGACCCAGACATATTGCAAAAATCCGTGAATGATGTTGTTTGTCGGCTTCCGTTTTTGAGTGGTCGCTTGAAGCCTAAATTTTTCAGTTATCATCATGAATTATTGTCCTCACCGCCTCAAGTTGTTTGTATGGG
>WQVV01000043.1 GCA_009785665.1 Defluviitaleaceae bacterium | reverse complement strand
TAAACATCAGTATGCGCGCCAAGGTCGCCATTACTTCGATAAAGTTCCTCTGCCGAAAATCCAGCTTTAACAAGCACCGACAAACTACGGCTATGCGAAGTAGTAACATGCCGATACGCTGAAAAGTCAATCAATTTTACGCGTCCGTCCAAAGTCATAAACACGTTGTTGGGCGCAATATCCAAATGATAAATCCCAGCATCATGCAGCATTTCCAACGAGTTTATAATGGGCATCATAAAATCCACCGCAACAGTAGGGTCAAACTTTCGGTTGGGTTTTTCGGAAAGCAAGCTACCTTCGAGATGCTCCATCACAATATAAGCCGTGTTGTTGGCTTCAAAATAATCGTAAATGGAAATTACACCATCTTCGCCTTGAAGTTTTGAAATTTGCTTAGCTTCTTCAAGAAACTTAACAAGCCCATCATGAAACTGTTTCTGCTTCCTAGAATCGTTAAAAACCGAAATCTGCGATTGCACCCGCGTTGCAAATTCCGCAGGCAAATACTCCCGAATTGCAATAGCCTGATTACCAGCCCTATCCCAACCAGCATAAGTAGCACCAAAACTACCAGCACCAAGCAACTTGCCCACAACATAATCCCCTTGAAGAATAGTACCGTCTTCTAAATGCAACAAGCCCGCGTCTTCCGCCGCACCAACAGGCGAAAATGAAGAAACAGGCGCGTTTGCAGAAGAAAACACAGGCGCGGGCAATGGCTTGGAAAGCGAAGGCTCAACAGAATGCGATTCATCAGAAAGCGACGAAGCGACAGGCGGTGAATTATCTTCCGCGTCTTCCGCGTCCGATTCCGCGTCAACAACAGAATCATCAGAGGGCAACACCTGCAACGGCGCAGAAGACATATCGAAATCACGCATATCATTCGCGCCTACGTCAATTGCTTCGCCTTCGCCATCACTTGAACCTATGTCCGTTGCGTTATTCGCGTCATAGGTATCACTTACATCAGCGTCAGTGTCATTCGTAACACTTGCGTCCTCATCATTGTGTTCCGTCATTTCCTCTTGCGCTGGAGGATTCGTCGTTACCGACGGGGCTTCTACAACTTCAACAGCTTCCGCCGTTTCCTCACTAGGCGGCGGTGCAATTGCTTCACTCTCAACAAGTTTACTGCCACATCTTGCACAGAATTTCATATCAAGTTTACATTCGTTTCCGCAGTTAGTACAAAATTTCATATTCTAAGTCTCCCCATTTGAAAATGTCTCCATGGTAAAATCATACCATGGTATTGCATCAAACGGCAAGACTTCACGAAAAATCATAACAGGGCGATTAAGCGCGATTTTCGCAAAACAATTTTTTATGGTACAGTTATCAAATATAACAAGCGATTGCGTTATATGAAATTTGCAATTACAATATTAAGAATACACTTTAAGAGATTAAAAGGAGATTGATATTTATGATGACAGAAGCAATGGCATTTGATGGTGATTTTCTTCCCGACCACATTATCATAGAAAAACTAAAAGAAGCCGAAAGGGAAGCCGCAGACCCATCAGTAAAACGATTAAGTCATGAAGAAGTATTCGGCAAGCTACGGAAAAAATATAGCTATGAAGTATGATATAGAGTATCTACCCTCTGCTGACCATGATTTAGAATATATGGGCAATGTTTTAGCTGAATATCCTCGTATGCTTGCGCGGATATTTAGGGAAATGGAAGACAAATTACAACTGTTACGAGAACATCCAAGAATGTACCCCATATACGCACACAGAAGGAAATACCGAAAAATGGTATTGGAAGAATATTTGCTTTTCTATACCATAGACGATAATCGTCAAATGATAACGGTATGTCGTGTGCTTTATGGTAAAATGAATATGAACAGACAGTTGTAGTATGGATATACAATAAAAAAGGTGAGTGACAAAATGTTCAAAAGAGTATGTAGTTTACTAATGATTTTTGCAAGCGTTGTAATTTTTGCGGCTTGCAGTGGTGAAAACGAAAACGGTACATCTCCTAGCCCCAGTCCAGAAGTTTTACCAATGGAAACAGCGCAACCTAGCGTAGACGCTTTGCCAACAGAAACAACGCAATCAACAGGGCAGATTTTCCTGTATGGGGAACGGCATGGCGAAGAAGTGATGATGCAAGTACAACTTGAAAGATGGTACGAATACTATCACCATATGGGAATGCGGCATTTGTTTGTTGAGCTTGGATTTTTTGCCGCTGAGTTTTTAAATATGTGGATGCAGTCAGACACTGATGAAATTTTGTATCAATTATTTGATGATTGGGAAGGCACTGCAAAACATGTCCCATATACCTTGGACTTCTACAAGGCAATTAAGCGCGATTTTCCCGAAACAATTTTTCATGGTACAGATATTGGGCATCAATATGATATAACAGGAACGCGTTTTTTGCGGTATCTTGAGGAAACTAACCAGCAAGGTACAGAGCGGTACTTATTAACACAAGAAGCTATTGAACAAGGCAGACATTATTACAGCACCAACCCCCGTGACGAAGCGTTTAGAGTAAACAGCAAAGCAGATAATTTTATCCGTGCATTTGACCGTTTAATTGACCAGAGTATCATGGGGATTTATGGGGGAACTCATGCCTATTTTGGCGATTATGGCAGTATGGGTTTGCCAGAAATTCCAACTTTGGCAGAGCGACTAAGAGAACGCTATGGCGATGCAGTATTTTCAAGACCCTTATGGCGGGAAATTCCAACTCCCCCAATAAAAACAGGTACAATAATCATCAACGGTGTAGAATACGAAGCGTCATTCTTTGGCGAACAAGATATAAGTGCTTGGACTGAAGATTTTCAATCTCGCGCATTTTGGCGAGTAGAAAACGCTTACGACGATTTCAAGGACAAACCATTTGCATACAATCTGCTACCATTTAACAACTACCCAATGACCGTAGAAGTAGGGCAGGTTTTCGTAATCTACTACACGCGCATAGACGGCACTGTTAATAGAGAATACCACCGTGCAAGCGGAGATTATTGGAACGATATGCCAATAACGATAGAGTTTATTCCATAAAGCTGCACAAAATTGCAATTTATAGCAAACTTCCACTGGTGCGGTTATACAACTACCACCCCTACCCCACGTTCACTTCTAAAGCCACCTTTACAGCGCGTAGCGCATCTGAAAATATCCCCTGCTTCTAAATCTTTTGCAAGCATCTTAGCCGCTGCCATTCCCGAATGTCCTGCTAAAACGGCATCAATAGCCGCGCCGTGGGTTATTACTGGAATGGTGGCTTTTTTTGTCATTTCGCCTAGTAGTGCCGCGCTTTCTTTTCGGAAACCTAGCACGCGAATATATTGCACGCCGCCGTGATTTTCAAAATGCGTCATGTCTTCTGCGGTTACGTCCAAAATCATTCCAAGTGTGGCGCGTTGTAATCTTGTGTAGGTGTATCTTTTTGTTTTTACTTCGGCTAGGAAATTGGAGATTTTCGCGTTGTTTGATAAACTTCCACTGAACCGCCGAAATCTATTCTCCAGCCCTTCGCCTAGGTTGAAATCCTTGCTGAATAGCAAGTACTGAAAAATATCTGTGAAATCATCTAAATCTGCGATTTCGTTTTTATCGTGTGCGTCTTGCAAAATTTGCATTGCCGAATCGGGCAGAAGCCCTTCAACGGATTCCCCTGTCTTAAAAGCCCGCCGAATTTTAGTAGCAGAAGTCCCGCCACTAACTCGATGCGTTGTGAAAATCTCCAAAGGGTTGCCCAGAAGCCGCAACGCCTTACAATATTCCATAGCCAGACCATTGTTAGGCTTGGTCAACAAACCATTAGGAACATTCCCCAAACACCCTTCCAACGCCGCACCCTGCGCCGCCGCGAATGACAAACCCCTATCAAGTCCCGCTCGTAAACCTTCTTTATACTTCGTCGGCTCATCGGCAAGCACGCGCCCTGCCGCCATTATAGCCGCAAGATCGCCAGATTCACTGCCAAAGCTAATCGAATCAACAACACCCGTAGCAACTAACAAATCAACACTTCCCCGCGCAAAATAATCCGCGCCCGCAATTACATAAGGCACAGGAATTTCAATTACAATATCCACGCCCGAAAGCAATGCCATTTTTGTGCGTCGCCATTTATCGCAAATCGCAGGTTCGCCACGCTGAACAAAATTTCCGCTTGTGACTGCAATAATTTTTTTTCTTCCAGAAACTTCTTTAGTTTTGTTTAAATGCACACAATGCCCGTTGTGAAGCGGGTTAAATTCAACAATTACCCCAACAGATTTTTCGTCAGACTGCATAAAAATTTCTCCTTTTTGAAAAAACACTTGATTTATACACAAGCAATGGTATGATAGTCGAGTAAAGATAATAAAAATGCGAGGGTCGCTGATGAAAGAATTGACCAATGCCGAGTTTAACAAAATTCGGGATTATATCAAAGCAAATTACGGAATATCGTTGAGTGACGAGAAAAAGACGCTGGTGCATTCGCGTCTACGTTCTACGTTGCAAGAACTTGGGATGGAATCGTTTTCCGAGTATTTTGATTACTTATTAAAGGAAAAATCTGGCGAAGCTCTGACGCGCTTTGTGAATAAAATCACAACCAACCACACATTTTTCATGCGCGAAACAGACCACTTCGATTACTTCCGTGACATCACACTTCCCTACATAGAGGAAGCGTATAGCGGGAAAAAAGACATACGTCTATGGTGTGCGGCATGTTCTTCGGGTGAGGAGTCTGTGACGCTCCAGATTTTGATGCACGAATTTTTCAAAAACAAGGGCAACTGGGATACCCAAATGCTTGCGTCGGATATTTCTGCGCAGGTGTTGGACAGGGCGGTAGCGGGCAGGTATGTCACCGAAGCCTTGGAGAATTTGCCAAAGGCGTGGCAAAACGAATACTTTAAAAAAGTAGACGACCAATTTTCCCAAGTGTCCGACAAAATTGCAAATCAAATACTGTATCGCCGATTGAATCTCATGGAGCCGTTCCCGTTTAAACGGAATTTCCATGTAATATTCTGCCGCAATGTTATGATATATTTTGACAATGTCACCCGCGACAACGTAGTTAAGCGGTTTTTTGAAGTCACCGAGCCAGGCGGTTACTTGTTTATAGGGCATTCCGAATCCATAAGCAATTCGGGTACGGGCTACCAATATATAAAGCCCGCCGTTTACAGAAAGCCACTTTAGCACTGTGAAAATTTATACTTGTTTTTGGCGGCTTTTTGTAGTTTAATATATTGGAAAGAGAGAGGTGACAACGGATGAGTGACTTCGATAGAGAGTCAATGCTGGAGATGTTCATTTTTGAGATGAGCCATCTGATTGACCAACTGGAAGCAACCATAGTCCAGAGTGAGTCGGAATACAACATCGACCAAATCAACGAAATCTTCCGTATAATGCATACGATAAAAGGTTCGTCTGCAATGATGATGTTTGATAACATTGCAGGGGTGGCGCATTCCATAGAGGACTTGTTTTACTATCTCCGCGAGGAGAATCCACAAGACTTGGACTATAAACGCTTGTCCGACCACGTTCTTGGAGGTGCGGATTTTGTCAAGGAAGAGCTTGCCAAAATCCAAGATGGGCAGAAACCCGACGGCGACGGTACAGACCTTGCAAAAGCTATCGACAAGTTTCTGCAATCCATCAAAGGGACAGGAGCGGAAATTCCCGAAGCTCTTCCGCCAGCGGCAGATGTACCAGTGCAATCCGTAGCAAAAAAACAGAGTTATACGGCAGGTGATACCGTGTATAAGTACAGAGCCAGAATCTATTTCCAAGACGGCTGTGAAATGGAAAATATCCGTGCATACACTCTTGTTCACAATCTGCAAGAACTTGCGACGGAAATTAGTCACGAGCCGCAAGATGTCATTGATGAAGAAACCATACCCGTGATTCGCAAAAACGGCTTTATGGTTGAGTTTGCAAGTTCGCAGGACTATAACTATGTGTATAGCCACCTTCTTGCAACCGTATACCTTAGAGAATTAAATTTGGAAGAACTAAGTGCGGTGGGCGCAGGTGCGTCTCCAGTGCCTGTGGCAATACCTGTTGCTACTCCAGTTGCGGTTGCTGAAAATGTTCCCGAAGCATTAGTGCTTCATGAAGACTTACCTGCGGCGGCAATTGCGGCGGCCAGCCAGCCTGATACTTCGGCTGCGTCGCAAGATGCGTCGCAACGTAAGGCAGGGGCTGCCGCGCCAACACACATGATAAGCGTAAACGTCAACAAGCTTGACGCGCTTCTTAACCTCATGGGCGAGCTTGTAATTTCCGAAGCCATGGTGACACAGAACTCCGAACTTGAAGGTTTGCAATTGGAAAGCTTCAACAAGGAAACTCGCCATTTAAGAAAAATCATTTCCAATCTACAACAAACCGTTATGTCTATGCGCATGGTGCCGTTGTCTGCGACATTCTTTAGAATGCACCGCATTGTACGCGATATGTGCCGCCAGCTTGACAAAGACGTTCAATTAGACATTGTTGGCGAAGAAACAGAAGTGGACAAAAACATCATCGAGCATATCGCCGACCCAATTATGCATATTATTCGTAACTCAATCGACCACGGCGTAGAACTTCCAGCAGAACGTAGCTCACGCGGAAAACCCGCAAAAGCCCGCGTTCTACTAGAAGCGAAAAACGCAGGTGGTGACGTACTAATCATAATCAAAGATGACGGACGCGGAATCAACACCGAAAAAGTGCTGAAAAAAGCCAAAACAAACGGCTTAACCACCAAGCCCGACGCTGAATATACCGATAGAGAAATCCAACAATTTATCTTCCTACCAGGCTTTTCTACGAACGACCAAGTTACCGCGTACTCTGGGCGCGGCGTGGGAATGGACGTTGTTACCTCCAACCTAGAAATCGTTGGCGGAACAGCTTTGGTTGACTCTACACCAGGCGAAGGCACAACCTTCACTTTGAAAATTCCTCTAACCCTAGCAATCATTGAGGGTATGAGCGTTTTGGTTGCTGGTGCGCAGTACACCATTCCTATTGTTCATATAATAAAATCCTTCAAAGCCCAGCCCGAAAATCTTTTCACCGACCCAAGTGGCAACGAAATGATTACCGAGCGTGGCGAAATCTTTAACATTGTGCGTCTTCATGAGTTCTTTAATATCGAAGGCGCGGTTACAGATGTTTGCGAAGGTACTCTTATAATGCTTGAAAACGGCGAACATGTTGTATGCTTGCTGGTAGATGACCTAATAGGCCAGCAACAAGCCGTTGTAAAATCCATGCCGAAATACTTCAAAAAAGTACGCGGCCTAAGCGGCTGTACTCTTCTTGGCAACGGC
Source organism: Defluviitaleaceae bacterium (assembly GCA_009785665.1). Classification (GTDB taxonomy): domain Bacteria; phylum Bacillota; class Clostridia; order Lachnospirales; family WQUN01; genus WQVC01. Next base: position 9,021 of record WQVV01000043.1, on the reverse strand, counting down.
GACATCAGCTTAATCATAGACGTTGCTGGGTTCTTTGATAAATAAGGAGGACAAAAGTTATGGCCATGGTACAAAATTTGTTTGACGAAGAGCGTCACGATGACACAATAAAAGACCAATATCTAACATTTGCCATCGAAGACGAGGATTACGGCGTGGAAATCGCCTATGTAAAAGAAATCGTAAAAATGCAAGCCATCACAAAAGTGCCAGAAATGCCTAACTTCATAGAAGGCATAATCAACCTACGCGGCGACTTGATTGGCGTGTTGGACGTTCGTAAACGCTTCGGCAAACCATCAAAGGAACACGACGAAGAAACATGCATCATAGTAATCATCTACAGCGATTACACCCTTGGCATGATTGTTGATGCAGTTCAAGAGACTGCAATCATTCCCGAAGATAGAATCGCTCCACCACCCAGCGCGAAATTAAGCTTCGCAAACCAATTTATCCGCAACATTGGTAAAGTTGGCGATGATGTTAAATTGCTTCTGGACGTGGAACGTTTCCTTGCGCAAGATTAGTTTTATCATGTAAATATTTAAAAAGCGTTGAATCCTGTTGTCATGTGGATTCAACGCTTTTTTTATTGCATAGGAAACTGTTCATGGCTTCGTGACGTATGCGCGGCTTACCAATACATGTTATCGGCGAAAAGCGGCTGTGCCGCCCGCCTTATCTTTTGAAACGGCGTTCTATTTCGGTTTTTGGCATTTCAATTATTGTTGGGCGACCGTGTGGGCATGTGAAGGGGTTGTCTAGCTCTAGTAGTTGTTCTATTAGGGCGTGGGCTTCTGTTTCGTTTAGGGTGTCGCCTGCTTTTACTGCGGCTTTGCACGCCGCCATTGCAATTATTTCGGTTTTGTGGTTGTAGACGCTTTTTTCTGAAAAACCTACATCGTCCATTTTGTCTAGCAGGTCTGTGAAAAAGCCTGTTGGGATTGGGCCTTTCATTAGGAAGGGGACGGTTAGTAATTCGATTGTTTCTGTGTTGTCGGAGATTTCAAAACCGAAGCTTGCGAAGATTTTTCTGTTATCGTGAAGAATTTGCCGTTCCCGTGGGGTTAGGCGTAGGGCTATGGGCATTAGTAGGCTTTGTGCGTGTACGGATTCTTCTTGTGCTTTGCGGAGGATATTTTCGTATAGAACGCGCTCGTGTGCGGCGTGTTGGTCTATCATATATAGGGATTCGCCTTGTGCTACTAGCCAGTATGTTTGAAAGATTAGCCCGTGAATTTGGTAATGCGTGAAAAATCTTGTTGGCTGGGGTTCGATTTCGGGGGCTTTGTTGGTTCTGTCGCTGTCTTCGCGTAGGGTTCGCGGTGAACTGGGTTCGTCTGATGCTTCCGTGGAAGGCGAGACGGCTGGAAATGGTCTGTTATCGTTCCACTTGGGACGGCTGGTTCTTTCCCGTTCAAAGGGAGGGCGTTCTTGTGGTGAGTGCGGGTGCGTTTGCTCGAAGGGCAATCGTGCAAGTGGTGGTCTTCCTGATGATATGGATTTTCGTTCAAATGGCAGTGGGATTTGTTCGGCTTCGGGTTCTTGCGTCCTCGGCTCTGTCCTGCTTCCGAATCGTGCTGTTGGGATTAGGTTGTGTTCTTCCAGCGCGTCGCGTACCGCGTCTTCTATGAAGGCGAATACGCCGTTTTCATCTGCGAAACGCACGTCCATTTTTGTGGGGTGAACGTTTACATCTAGGGATTCTGGCGGCAGGGTTAAGCTTAGTGCGTAAATCGGGAATTTCCCAGATGGTAGCATGGTTTTCATTGCTGCTTCTATTGCTCGCGTTATCAGATTGCTTTCTATGTAACGCCCGTTTATGAAAAAACTGCCGTGTCTGCGGTTGCCGCGTGCTATTTCGGGTTTGCCAATCAAGCCGCTTAGGCACATTTCGCCTGCGTCTGTGTCGGTTGTGGCGTTTACTGTGGCGGTTTTTACGGCGGTTTCTCTGCCGTATACGTTAAGCATTGCCGTTTTCAAGTCGCCATTTCCTATGGTTTGAAACACTACTTGTCCATTATTAATGTATCGCAAAATCAACGCTGGATTGCCCAGCGCAAGCCGTTCCAAGCAATGCGAAATATACCCCGCCTCTGTGGCGGGTTTTTTTAAAAATTTTCGTCTTGCTGGTGTGTTGTAAAAAAGATTCGATACTTTTATTGTTGTGCCGTCGGCGCAGCCTATGTCTCTGGTTGAAATAACTTTTCCGCCATGTACTTCTATGCGTGTTCCTGCTATCATTTCGCGGGTTTTTGTAATCATTTCAACATGCGAAACTGCCGATATACTGGAAAGTGCTTCGCCACGAAATCCTAGCGTTTGCACTTGCATCAAGTCGTCAAAGCTGGCTATTTTGCTTGTAGCATGACGCGCAAAGGCAAGCGGCAAATTTTCTGGGGAAATTCCGCCACCGTTGTCTGTGACGCGTACCATGGTTAATCCGCCGTCGAGAATTTCCACCGTTACCATGGTTGCACCTGCGTCAATTGCGTTTTCTGTAAGTTCCTTCACGACGCTTAACGGACGCTCCACAACCTCGCCCGCCGCGATTTTATTTATTAAACTTTGGCTTAACTGAACAATCTGCTTCATTTTCGACCCCTTGCACGAAATTATCAGAACAATTTCTAAGATTATACCATGAAAAACATACGGAAGTGCGAAAACATAAAACAAAAATTCGGAAGACATGGAATAAACTTCATAAAGCGTGGCAATAATGGGCTAGGCGCGAAAAACTCGCGCTTTGCCTATAATTTTGCCCGAAAACGGCTAAATGGGACGGAATACAAGCCAAAACGATGTTTGCATAATCAAAGAAGTAACATTAAACTGTATTAGCACTCACTCAATTCGAGTGCTAATAAATTTCAACAGCACATAATCTCAAGGAGGTAAATTTATGAAGCTTAAACCCTTATGCGACCGCGTAGTAATTAAGCAGTTGGAAGCAGAAGAAACCACCAAATCTGGCATAATTCTTGCGCCGCAAGCAAAAGAAAAACCACAGCAAGCAGAAGTGGTAGCAGTAGGCCCAGGTGGCGTAGTAGATGGCAAAGAAATCAAAATGGAAGTAAAAGTTGGCGACAAAGTAATGTACTCAAAGTACGCAGGAACAGAAGTAAAGCTCGACCAAGAAGAATTTATAATAGTAAGACAGAGCGATATTTTAGCGATAGTTGAATAAAGGAGGAAATTATGGCAAAGCAAATTAAGTACGCCATTGATGCGCGTACAATACTAGAAGCAGGCGTAAACAAGCTTGCAGATACGGTAAATATTACATTAGGGCCAAAAGGGCGCAACGTGGTGTTGGACAAAAAGTATGGCACACCACTAATCACAAACGACGGCGTGACAATAGCCAAAGAAATCGAGTTGGAATGCCCATTTGAAAACATGGGAGCGCAACTGGTAAAAGAAGTAGCAACCAAAACCAACGACGTAGCAGGTGATGGAACAACCACCGCAATAGTGTTGGCGCAAGCAATGGTACGCGAAGGCTTGAAAAATATCGCGGCAGGAGCAAACCCGATAATTCTACGCAACGGAATGCAAAAGGCAACTGATGCCGCAGTGGAAGCAATCAAAGGCATGAGCCAAGCAATTGATGGCAAAAACCATATCGCAAAGGTAGCGGCGATTTCCGCAGGCAACCAAGAAGTGGGCGACATGATTGCCGAAGCAATGGACAAAGTATCCAGCGACGGCGTAATCACGGTAGAAGAATCCAAAACCATGTACACCGAACTCGACCTAGTAGAAGGTATGCAATTCGACCGCGGTTATCTATCTGCGTACATGTGTACAGATATGGAAAAAATGGTTGCGCATATCAGCGAGCCACGCATTCTAATCACTGATAAAAAAATCTCATCAACAGCGGATATTCTTCCTCTGCTTGAGCAAATTGTTCAATTGAGAGAGCAGCTTCTAATCATTGCCGAAGACGTTGAAGGCGAAGCATTAACAACGATTGTTCTTAATAAACTTCGCGGAACATTCCATTGCTACGCAGTAAAAGCCCCAGGGTTCGGCGACCGCCGCAAAGCTATGCTTGAAGACATTGCGATTCTAACAGGCGGCACGGTAATCTCTTCCGAGATAGGACTAGAACTCAAAGATGCCACAATGGAACATTTAGGACGCGCAAAATCCGTTAAACTTGATAAAGACAACACCATCATCATTGACGGTTATGGCGAAAAAGACGCAGTAAACGCACGCGTAGGGCAACTAAAAACCCAAATTGAAGAATCAACATCAGAGTTCGACAAAGAAAAACTTCAAGAACGCCTAGCAAAACTTGCAGGTGGCGTAGCAGTAATAAAAGTAGGCGCACCCACCGAAACTGAATTAAAAGAGAAAAAACTACGCATGGAAGACGCATTGGCCGCAACCCGCGCCGCAGTAGAAGAAGGCATTATATGCGGTGGCGGAAGCGCGTATATTCACGCAGCCCCCAGCGTAAAAACAGTTTGCGACAGCCTAACAGGCGACGAAAAAACAGGCGCGGAAATCGTTCTAAAAGCCTTAGAATCTCCCGTTCGCCAAATCGTAAACAACGCAGGCCTAGAAGGTGCGGTAATAGTAGACGCAATGAAATCCAAAGAAAAAGGCACGGGCTTTGATGCTCTAACCTCGACCTTTGTAAACATGGTATCAGCAGGAATAATCGACCCAACAAAAGTAACCCGCACAGCCCTGCAAAACGCCACAAGCGTAGCCGCAACCCTACTAACCACCGAAGCAATCGTAACCGACATTAAAGAACCCGAACCCCCAATGCCTCCAGGAGGCGGAATGGGCGGCATGATGTAGGCAACATAGTTGCTTTTCGCCGATAACATGTATTGGTAGCTGGTGCATACGTCACGAAGCCATTTACTTTCATAGGCAAAAAAATCACCCGTTGAGAGGAAATTCCTCTCAGTAGGTGATTTTTTATTGCTTATTATTTACAAAAACTGAATCTACTATAGATGCTCGTCTTCTTGAGTAAATTCAAGGTTTTCAAAGGCATACCGCAATGACATATTGATTAATTCATTGCGTGAACGGTTGCTTTTTGATGCCAAATCATCAAGCTTCTCGCTTATCTCACTGTCTATGCGTATTGTCATTGTAACTGAACGAACAGTTTTTGGCTTTATAACAAATTTATCTTTCATAAGGCAATCACTCCTGTATTCAATATAGCAAGTATCTTTTCCACACATAAGAACACATTAAGCAATATGTTTTGTTTGCATTTTTGGTTCGCATGTGATATAAATTATGCAAGCAGACAAGTTATTCTGGAAAGGAGGATTTTGTGTATGAGGATAAAGAGTCGCGCATCAAAACAGCCCACTTCCAATGTGGCAAAAAGTGAAAGCACATATGTACCTGAACGTAGAAGCAATAACAAAAAATCCGCAAGAAAAATTGGCGAATCTGTTGTTGCAGGTGTGATAATTTGCGCTGTAAAATGCATTCAGCTTTTTAGTCCAAGCGATTGTTGACTTTTTTGATTTTCAAGTCGCACAAAAAGCAATGCAGAGAAATCCAAAAGTTCTCAGGCGCAAAAGCCAGTGGTTCAAGCAAAAATGAACCACTGGCTTTTTTTATGTTATAATTGATGTATTTATATGGATTGGGCGGATTAAAGATGCAGAAACTATTTACGCGTGAGCGATTGAAGGATACACTCAAGAGTGTTCTGTTTTATATTTGTGTGTTTGGAGGATATTTGCTATTTATTTTTGGTGTAAGTGGGCAGTGGGTGTATTTGATTCCTAGTGTGCGAGAATCGTTTTATGCTGGTTTTTATGAGAATGTCGCGTTTTTGCTTGTGGGATTTCCTTTGTTTGTGGTTCTCCCGATAGTGGGTTTTGTTTATCTTTTAAAGAAAATAAAAGGTAGTAGCATGGCAAAAGAAAAGGTAAAAGATAGGGATAGGGTAGACCACCAAAAGAAAGAACTACGGGAATCATTGGATTGTTTAGCAATGGAATGGAGCGAGCCTAAATTGTGGGATAGGTTGCTCGGAAGTGCTTCGATGATATATGTTTTGTTTGTTGAATCTCTGCAATATTTATTGTATAAGGTGATATATTTGGTGTGGTTGCCTTTATCGTATGTAGGGTTTGTTTTGGCGTTTGTAGGGCTTTCGACGGTTATTGTTTTTTCGACGTGGATGTATGTAGCCACTGTTTCAGATTTAATAATTGTCCGTTCTGGTGGATACGAAGTTACGGAAATGAACTTAGAACTAGTGCGACCATATTCTTATCAAAGACGAGAGGGACGTTTTGGTGAAGTGCGAACATATCGTTACTTGATAATCTACGAGGACTACAGAGGGAGTTCAGATAGACGCAGGATTAGTGTATCCCGACATATTTATTGGGACGTTTCCCGCGAAATGAATACTCACGACTGGCGAGAGCGTACCATACGCCTATACGCTATGCCTAGCACTGGGCTTTTTCACGTAGAATTTCCGTAGTTTTATTATGCGGAAACTTTTTTGCATACAGCGGCGTAAATTATGGTAAGATGATATTAGACGTACACTAAGGAGGTTGTTACAAATGGGATTTATGTATATGGGGTTTGACCTGTCGTTTTTTGTTTTGGTGTTGCCAGCGTTATTGTTTACGCTATGGGCGCAGTTTCGAGTGAAGGGTAATTTTGAAAAATACTCGAAGGAGCGTACCACTAATGGGCTTACGGGCGCGCAAGCGGCGGCAGAAGTTCTTAGGCACGCGGGGGTTACTAATGTTCGGATAGAGAGAATCGCGGGGCACCTTACCGACCACTTTGACCCGCGTGGAAATGTGATTCGTCTGTCGGAAAGTGTTTATGATGCACCTACTGTTGCGGCGGTTGGCGTTGCCGCGCATGAGGCTGGTCATGCTATTCAGTATGCGTTTGGGTATTCGCCTATGAAGGTTCGGGCTGCTATTATTCCTGTTACTAATATTGGGTCTAGGCTGGCTATGCCGTTGTTGCTTGCTGGATTCTTTTTGCAGTTGGTGGGGCTTATGTATATTGGAATCGCGCTATTTAGTTTTGCGGTGTTGTTTCAGCTTATTACGCTTCCTGTGGAATTTAACGCATCTAATCGGGCGGTTGCGGCGTTGGATAATTACTCCATGCTTACCCCGCAGGAACTTAAAGGCTCTAAGAAGGTGCTAACCGCCGCCGCATTAACTTATGTTGCCGCGTTGGCAATGTCGCTGGCGCAACTGATTCGTTTTATCAGCATGGCGCGCAGACGTTAATTATGCAAATAAGCAGACTACTCGAGTTAGTATATATTTTGTTGCACAGAAAGCGCGTTCCCGCTAAAGAATTAGCCGAACAGCTTGGCGTATCGCGGCGTACAATTTATCGCGATATAGATGCGCTAAGTATAGCGGGGATTCCAGTTTACACCGAAAAAGGTAAGGGCGGCGGCATTAGTCTGCTGCCCGATTCTGTGTTGAATAAATCTATTTTCAGCGAACGCGAACAGAACGAAATTTTAACCGCGCTTCACGGCTTATCAAATATGAAAGTTTCGGAAGCCGACCAAGTTTTGCAAAAACTATCAAGGGTTTTCGACAAGACCGCTACAAACTGGCTAAAGGTAGATTTCTCCGATTGGAGCGAAGCAAACGATTATTTCGATGATTTCAAAATTGCCATACTAGAGAAGCGCGTTACAGAATTTGATTATTACAATAGCTTCGGTGACAAAACCTTTAGGCGCGTAGAGCCGCTCCAGCTTTGGTTTAAATCGAAATCATGGTATCTAAAAGGCTTCTGTCTTGCAAAACAAGACATGCGAGTGTACAAATTACTACGCATAAAAAATTTGATTGTAACCAACAACCATTTTTCGGAGCGGGTTTTACCAGAAGCAGACAACACAAGCGATACGAAACAACAAAACGAATCAATAATAAAATTTCGCGTTTGCCCAGAAGCAAAGTATCGCATATTCGACGATTTTGACGAAAGCCACATAAAAGAGCAACCAGACGGAAGCTTAATAATAACCGTAACATGGGCAGAAGATAGCTGGGTACATGGCTATCTTCTTTCCTATGGAGAATACGCAGAAGTGTTAGAGCCAGAATCCCTACGCAACACAATCAAAGATAAAGCGAAAAAAATCTCGGCCAAGTATAGCGATTTCGTTTGAAATTGTAGGGCGTGTTCCCACTATGGAAATGGCACGATTTTTGCGGCAATTTTGTGCCAATCAAGGAGGGTTTCGCGCCGCGTCCTAGAAGGACGCAAGCGAAATCCAGACGCAGAGTGGCGCAAAATTGACCAAAAAGCGTGTCGTTTCCGTAGTGGGAACACGCCCTAAATTGCATCTTACAATGAAAAGGCGCAAGAAGATTAACCCTCTTGCGCCTTACATAAATAATCAAGCGAAATGTTTAATGCTTCCGCAAGCTTTATTGCATTGGACACCATGCAGTCCCCGCGTTTTTCAATGCCTTGTATTGTGCGCCTTGAAATGCCAGACATTTCTGCCAGCTTAGGCACTGATATGCCCTTTTGTGTGCGAAGTTCTTTAAGTCGCATTATTTGCCCCTTCTTTCGACAATGAGATTAATTCCAATGGATATTAACACTATGGCAATTATTACAATGGTTATGACGTTAAGTACAGATAGGTTTCCATAGTCCATATCTGCAAGCCCTAGGACGCAAAGCGCGACTGTTGCCCCATAAGTTATCTTGTTTTTCATAAGCAATGGCGGTATAGTGGAGAGGGAAGTGGCTTGCGTTCCAATCCCTACTTTTTACTCTTGACATTCTTCCGAATCTTGGTGATGTAGTACACGGCGGCTGAACCGTATGCTAGGATTCTTAGAATGTCTTTTATTGTTTCCACTATATCCGCGCTGTTCACCTCCTTTGCTACTATAGATTTGGACATCAGCACGGTAGCCAATCGTGAAGTATCCATGCTTATTGTTGTGACCACAATGTTAGAGGTAATTGGTCTGGCGAACCTCCTTTTGGACTTTC
>WQVV01000042.1 GCA_009785665.1 Defluviitaleaceae bacterium | reverse complement strand
TAAGTCTAGGGTGTTTTCACGCATCTTTTTTTCTAGGTCTGCGGCCTGTTTTTCGTCGAATGCCTGTTGCGCCTTGTCTATTAGGCTTAGAACGTCGCCCATGCCTAGGATTCGCGAAGCCATGCGGTCTGGATGGAATGCTTCCATATCGTCAAGTTTTTCGCCCATGCCTACATATTTTACGGGCTTGCCCGTTACTTTTTTTACGGAAAGCACCGCACCGCCGCGTGTGTCACTGTCAAGCTTGGTGACAATAATGCCGTCAAGCCCTAGTTTTTCGTCAAAAGTTTTTGCTACGTTTACTGCGTCCTGCCCCGTCATTGCGTCTACTACCAGAAGAATTTCCTGCGGTCTTGATACTGCACGAATGCGTCCAAGTTCGTCCATTAATGCGTCGTCTATGTGAAGCCGTCCTGCGGTGTCTATTAGCACTACGTCGTGACTGTTTGCATTTGCAAATTCTAAACTCTTCTCCGCAATTTTTACAGGGTCTTCTTTGTCGCCCATTTCAAAAACGGGAATATTGTAAGTGTTTCCAACCACTTGCAACTGCTTGATTGCCGCTGGACGATAAATGTCACAGGCCACCAATAACGGGCGTTTGCCTTGCTTTCGCAAAAGCCCCGCAAGTTTTCCGCTACTTGTGGTTTTTCCCGCGCCTTGCAGCCCAACCATCATGTAAACCGTAGGCGGCTTCGACGAAAACGTCAACTGACTTTGCGACGAACCCATAAGCGCAATCATTTCTTCGTGAACCAGTTTTATTACCTGCTGGCCTGCATTAAGGCTTTCCAAAATCTCATGCCCAACAGCTCTTTCTGTTACGCTTGCCACAAAGTCCTTTACCACGCGGAAGTTTACGTCGGCTTCCAATAGCGCGAGCCTTACATCACGCATGGCCTCCTTAACATCAGCCTCGGAAAGCTTGCCTTTGCCACGAAGTTTCTTGAAAGCATTTTGCAGTTTCTCGCCTAAATTTTCAAAAGCCATATTTTCGCCATTCGCTGAGCACACAAATCCCTAATGAAAATTGGTCGCCCGCGTTCCTTTCTTTGCAATCTTTCACACTTGCCCCTACGAAATAAAATTCTCAACCAAGTTACGTATTTCTGTAATATTCTGCGATACTGGATTCTTTTCAAATTCATCTAGTGCAAGTTTAATTTTTGCGGCTGTTGCTTGTTGCGTTTCAAATTTTTCTATCAAGCCCAGAAGCTTGTCGTAATGATTTAATCGCCCGTTTGTACGCTTCAATATATCCGCCACCGCTTGCGGCGTAATGCCCATAACATTGCCAATTTCCACCAACGAACAATCTTCCATGTGGTGCATTACAAAAATTTCGCGCTGGCGTTCTGTTAATAAAGTCTCGTAAAAATCGTATAACAAATTCTTTCGTTGGCGGGATTCTGGTAAATCTCGAAGGTGTTCATTCATGTTTGCACGTCCCTTAAAAGCCTTCAAGTAAAAATCCTTTGCACAGTATAAATACTTGATAGTGCATTGTCAAGAGGTGTGCGACGTTAGAAATAATTTGTTTGTTTGACTATAATTGCCATGTGATATATTATTTCGTTATCTTAGAGGGAATCAAATGAACTACGCGAAAGAGAGAGGAACATTATGTTAGGTCAAATGGAAATTGTTTTTATCATACTGCTTGTTACTACTGTGTGCTTTGCTATACCTAAGTTTCGTTCGGATATTGTGGCGTTGTGTTCGCTGTTGGCATTATTTTTGTCGGGCGTGCTTACTGTGCCCGAAGCGTTGGCGGGGTTTTCTAGTACGGTTGTTGTTATGTTGGCGGTGTTGTTTGTTGTTGGTGAAGGGATTTCGCAAACAGGTTTGGCTGGTAAGGCTGGCAATTTGCTTGTGAAACTAACGGGCAAAAGCGAGTTTAGAATGCTGGTTTTTGTAAAACTGTTGGTTGCGGTAATTGGTAGTTTTATCAGCAACACGGGGACGGTGGCTATTTTGATGCCCGTGGTGGTTAGCCTAAGCATAAAAATGAACGTACACCCTGGGAAACTTTTGATGCCGCTTGCCTTTGGCGCAAGCATGGGCGGCGCGTTGACGTTAATCGGAACTGCGCCAAACTTGCTTGCACGAGACGCGCTAATTAACCATGGGTTTGAAGGGTTATCGTTTTTTGATTTTACGCCTATCGGACTGGTAATTATTGTTGTGGGAACGGCCTACATGTGGTTTATTGGTCGGCGAATGCTTGATAAGCCGTATGAAAAGAAATCGAAAATTGCAGATACCGTGAATGTATCTGAACTTCTATTGCAGTACAAAATTGACGAAAATCTGCACTATGTACAAATTCCAGAAGACCATGAAATTATTGGCAAAACGCTAAAGGAATTACAATGGCCAAGTAAGTTTGGCGTAACTGTGTTAAAAGTGCGGAAAAAAGCGGGGGCAAAGGGTTTTCCATTTTTGCCTAGTGGTGGGTTTTCGCAAATATTGGCCGAGCCTTCTCATGTGCTAGAAGCGGAGGACGTGTTATTGCTTTTCGCGCCTTCGGTGGAAAAACTTTTGGCGGAAATGAAACTGGAAACAATTCCGCGTGAATCGGTGGAAGGGCTTCAAATTCAAGATGCTAATATTGCCGAAGTTATTTTAACGCCCCAGTCGAATTTGATTAATCAGTCGATAAGGGATATTCATTTTCGGGATAAGTATGGGCTTACCATTTTGGCGGTAAAATGTCGGAATCAAAGTACCAGACTGCCATCTGGGCAAGACGAGCTTCATTTTGGCGACGCGTTGTTGGTTTATGGTAAATGGAAAGACATAGACCTTCTGGCGCACGAAAAAAGCGACACCGTTGTAATTTGCCGCGAAACAACCGCGCCAGAAACGGCGTTTAATCCTGTTCGTGCAATTTTGGCGGGTGCGGTTTTGTTGCTTATGGTTGTGATGCTGGTTTTTGAATGGATTCCAGCAGTAATGAGCGTGGCAATTGCTGGTTTGCTGATGATTTTAACAGGCAGCGTTCGCAGCACCGAAAAGGCTTATCGTGCGGTTAATTGGCAGATTGTTATGCTTATTGCATGTATGTTGCCTATGGCAACGGCGTTGGAAAACACAGGCGGTGTCGCACTTATTGCCGACGGAATTACCGCGGCTTTGGGCGGCGCAGGCCCAATTGCAGTAATGGCGGGGCTTTATATAGCGACCTCTGTTTTTGGGGTGTTTATTAGTAATACTGCTACGGCGGTTTTATTCTTGCCCGTGGCGATTTTAGCGGCTCAACATGTTGGGGTTAGCCCGTTGCCGTTTGTTATGGCGGTGACATATGCTTCTAGCATGTCATTTGCTACGCCTGTGTCCACTCCGCCAAATGCAATGGTTATGGTCGCGGGTAAGTATAGATTCCTTGATTACATGAAGGTCGGGATTCCGTTGCAGGTAATTGTTGGGCTGGTAATAATGCTACTGTTACCATTAATTTTTCCATTTTAGGGGGTAGTCGAAAATGAATAGGAAACGTTGCGAAGTCAAACCAAGCTTGCGAAAAAGCCGCAAAGAAATCAGATGTTTGCAAAATACAAAACAAGCCATAAACAAAACAATAGAGCATGTAGAATACGGCAAACGACCCGCAACAGAAGAATATGCAAACGGGTATCTGCAAGCATTACATGATGTTCAAGCCGCATTAAATGGCGAAAAACCAAGCGGCAAATACTGGGTTACACCCGCAGAAATGCAAACCCTAAAAGAAATAATCGACGCAAGCGACAATATAGTTTTCTTTGGTGGCGCGGGTGTTTCCACTGAAAGTGGCATTCCAGATTTCCGAAGCGTTGACGGGTTATATAACCAGCAATACGATTACCCACCAGAGGTGATATTGTCTGCAACTTTCTTCCAGCACAAGACTGCGGATTTTTATAAGTTCTACAGAAATAAAATGATTATCGACGGAATAAAACCAAATGCCGCGCATTTTGCACTAGCAAAACTGGAACGCGAAAAAAAGCTAAAAGCAATAATCACTCAAAATATAGACGGGTTGCACCAAGCGGCAGGCAGTGAAAATGTACTGGAACTACACGGTTCTGTTCACCGCAATTTTTGCACAGAATGCAATAGACCATACGACATCAGCATCATTTTAGAGATGGAAATTCCGTTATGCGAATGCGGCGGTTTAGTCAAGCCCGATGTGGTTTTGTATGAGGAATCGCTAAATCAAGCGGTGTTAGCGCAAGCCGTGCATTATATTTCTCAAGCTGATGTTCTTATTATTGGGGGAACATCTTTGAGTGTATATCCTGCCGCGTCGCTAATTTACTATTACGGCGGAGACAAACTAATTTTAATAAACAACTCGGAAACATCTTTCGACGCACGAGTTAATTTGCTATTGCGTACTAGCATTGGTTACGCGCTAGGGCAAAAAGATTAAAAGATTTAAAGATTAAAAGATTTAAGACCTTGGGGACGCTGTCCCCAAACCCCTGCAAGCTTTTAAAAAAGCTTGACCAAAACTTTGTCAAAAAGATTATAGGGAATAGGGAATGGAGAATTTTCGTGATTGGGATTATTGGTGCAATGGATATTGAGGTTACGGCTTTTATTCGGGCAATGAGCGATACTAGCACGAAAATATATAGCGGGATAACTTATGTTAAAGGTCGGTTTAGTGGTGTAGATGTTGTTGTTGCAAAGTGTGGCATGGGTAAGGTGAACTCTGCAATTTGCGCCCAAACTATGATTCTTATGTACTCGCCAACTGTGGTTATAAACATAGGCGTGGCGGGTTCTATTTCGCCAACTGTAAAAGTTGGTGATATTGTAATTGGGAAAGAGGCTGTTCAGCATGATTTGGATTTAAGTCCAATTGGGCTAAAGAGGGGCTTTATCCAAGAGATGAACACGATTTTTATTCCATGCACGCCCGACATTACCATAGGCTTAAAAGGCGCGGCGGAAAATATCGACTGCACTTGCCACACAGGAGTAATCGCCACTGGCGACCAGTTCATAAGCTGTAAAAAAACCAAAAACGAAATCTTTGAAAACTTTAATGCCCTAGCTTGCGAAATGGAAGGCGCAAGCATAGCGCAAGTATGCGCTCTAAACAAAATCCCATTCGGCATAGTGAGAACAATTTCCGATAACGCCGACGGGGACTCCGCTTCCGACTTTACCAAGTTTCTGCATGAAGCCGCTCAAAAATCTATTCAATTAATCACTGCGTTCATAGGCAACAAAACTGATGTTGGATAATCTGGGAACACGCCCAATTTCAAACGAAATAGTCATAATCCGAAAATCTTTGGCGAAAATTTTCAAAAACTGTTGACATAATCTTAGGAAGGGTGTATACATAAATTGCAAACTTGTTAGGTGAGGCTCCTAAAAGAACATAGGCTACTGCCCCGCAATGTCGAGAGACAGCCACGGGGTATAACAGGCATAGTCGGATTAAGGCTTGCTTAACGTAGCTGACCTAGAAGGTCTACGTCTTTTAGTGCTAAAGCTCATACGAGGGGTGTTTTGTCAAATTACCTACGTGCTACGTTTTAGCGCGCAAGTGATATGCAACTGACTGCGACCCCTCTTGGTGGTCTTTTTTATTGCCGAGATTGTCGAAGAAGCGTATCTGGCTTCGAGACGTATGCTCAAGTTTGCATATACGTAGGCGGCGAAAAGCGGCTATGCCGCCGCGGCGCATGAAGGAAGGTGATATGATGGATTCTGATGGCAGTAGTCGATACCGAATTATAAACATGGAGATGACGCATGAACTTATTTCAAGCCATTATTTTGGGAATAATACAGGGCATATCGGAATTTTTGCCCGTGTCCAGTTCGGGACATTTATTGGTGTTCCATCATATCTTAGGAATTGAGCAGGAAGATAATCTCACCTTTATAATTGTGCTTAACATGGGGAGTTTAATTCCACTTCTGTTCGTATTTCGCAAGGATGTTTGGGAGTTGATTAAAAAACCCTTTCAGAAGACCACGGCGTTGTTAATTATTGCTACTATTCCGCTGATTATTATTACGCTGCTTTTTGAGGATTTTATTGAATCAACATTTCAAGTGACGCGTCTTTTGCCCGTTGGATTTATTATTACTGGCGTGGTTCTGTTGATTTCGGATAGACTAAAATCTAAAGATAAGAATATAGAGGACATCAGCTATCTTGACGCGCTGCTGGTTGGTTGCGCGCAAGCTTGTGCGGTTTTCCCTGGGATTTCTCGTTCGGGGAGTACCCTTACGGCTACTATGGCACGGGGCGTTAATCGCGAAAGTGCCGCTAAGTTTTCGTTTTTGATGTCCATTCCTACGGCTTTTGGGGCTATGATTTTTCGCTTTAGCAGAATTTTACGTGACCCCGAAATGCTTGAAGGCTTAAATTTTTTAAATCTTGGTGCGGGTTTTATAACCGCCGCTATTACTGGTTATTTTGCAATTAATTTTATGCTTGCGGTTATCAAAACGGCCAAGTTGAAGTATTTTGCTCTCTACTATATTTTCGCGCTTGTGGTGCTAATTTGGTTCTTTTTCTAAACGACATGGAGGTGCAATATGCAAGAATTGATTTTGACACATATCAACAACAAAGACATGGAAGCCTTAAAGGCCATGCTTGCAACAGCAGAAGAAATAGAAATTTTGCACGCGTTTCACGATTTAACACCAGAAGAACAATTAAAAGTGTTTAGACTGCTTTCCAAAGACCATGCATTACGCATTTTCGAGGAACTAGATACAGACGAACAACAAAATCTATTACGTTCGTTCACAGACGAAAAGGCTGTAGAATTTGTAAACGAACTAGCCCCAGACGACAGAGTAAGACTTCTGGACGAACTACCCGCAAGCGTAGCCAAAAAACTGTTAAACTCCATTTCGTCGGCAGAACGCGAGGCCACCAATGTGCTAATGGGCTACGCGCCAAAAACCGCAGGGCGCATAATGACTCCCGAATTTATTCGTCTAAGCAGAGACATGACAGCGTCGGAAGCTTTGGAAAAAGTGCGTAAACGTGCGCAAGAAATGGAAACGGTTTATCTGCTGTATATAACAGACAGCGCGAAAAAACTAGAGGGTGCAATCTCGCTAAAAGAATTGGTATGTTCCAGTGGTGACACAAAAGTAGAAGAACTAATGTCGAAAAAAGCCATAAGCGTAACCACCGACACCGACCAAGAAGAAGTAGCCCGCATTCTGCAAGACTTGGACTTGCTGGCGATTCCTGTTGTTGACAAGGAAGGACGCGTAGTAGGTATCGTAACCATCGACGACGCAATAGACATCTTAGAAGAAGAAACCACCGAGGACATTTTCGACGCGGCGGGTTTTGCAGATGTTGCGGGCAAAGAATCAGACCGCAGTGAAGTTCTAACAAAAGGCCGCATTTGGAAAATATGGGCGGTACGCTTGCCGTTTTTGGTGATTACTCTTGCCGCAGGTATGGCGGCTGGGTTAATTATCGAAGGTTTTGAGGCGATTCTGGAAAGCGTTGTTATTGTTGCGTTTTTCATTCCGCTGATTATGGATATGGGCGGTAATGTTGGTACTCAATCTTCAACCGTGTTTGCTCGTGGTGTTGTGCTTGGGCATATTGATATTAAACGCTTCCTTCGCCCCTTCCTTAAAGAGTTGCTTGTCGGTGTTTCCATGGGTTCTATGGTTGGTGTGGTTGCTGGTGTTATTATTTCCTTCTGGATAGGTATACCCGTTCTTGGGCTTGCTGTTGGTATTTCGCTCATTGCCACAATGACTTTGGCGGCTGTTTTGGGATTTATAGTTCCTTTCCTGCTTATTAAATTCAAAGTTGACCAAGCGGCGGGGGCTTCTCCAATAATCACTTCTATAAAAGATATTTCTGGGCTGTTTATCTATTTTGGCCTTATTACTCTGCTAATGGGCGCATACCTACAGCCCACCTACGAAATCACAGGAAAATATGTAACAACAGAAGGCTTCTACTTCTACGTAGACATGGCAGAAGAAGAAGCCACCGTAATAGGCAGGGTAGAAGGCTACGAAGGTGCAGAAGTACCAGAATACATCACAGTAGGCGACGAAACATTCCCTGTAGTTGACGTGAGTGTGCTTAGTGCAAGTAAGACCGCAGCAGTAAAAACATCAGACCAGCGGCACAGCCGCATTTCGCCGATAACCTGCGTTGCAAGCTAACGCATACGGCTCGAAGCCATAAACAGTTTCCTAAAGCAACAAAAAAACGAGAGAGACGCAAGCCCAATGCCATTAAGTTAAGGCATTGGACGCAAGCCCAACTCTCGTTTTTTATATTGTTCACGGCTTCGTGACGTATGCGTGACTTGCCAATACATGCAATCGGCGAAATGCGGCTTTGCCGCCCGTCCGTCTAAACAGTCATGTTATTTAGCGATTCCGCGTAGTTGGCTAACTCCTCGGAAGATGTGGCTAGTTCTTGAATTGTGGCGGAACTTTCTTGGGCAACGCTTGCGAATTGGCTTATGCCACTGCTTAGTTCGCTTGCCAACTCCGACTGCTCTTTTGACGCGGAAGCGATTTGTTCTATTAGTTGGGAAACTTGTTCAAAATCTGAAACTATTGTGTTTAGAGATTCCGCTGTGCCTTTTGCTGTTTTTGTGCCGTTTTCGACTCTGGTCAGCGAGTCTGAGATTAACTCATTCGTCATTTTTGCGGCTTCGGATGAACGGCTTGCAAGCGTCCGTACCTCTTCTGCAACCACCGCAAAACCTTTAGCCATGTTCGCCAGCGCGAGCGGCTTCTACTGCGGCGTTAAGTGCTAATAAATTTGTTTGGAAGGCTATGTCCTCAATCGTCTTAATTATTTTTGATATGTTGGTTGATGCCTCTTTGATTCCTTCCATTGACGAAAGCATTTCTTTCATGTCGGCATTTCCCTTGAGTGCGTTTTGCCCTGCTTTTTCTGAAAGCTCGTTCGCACTCGCCGAACTTAGTGCGTTGTCAGAAATTTTAACATTTATGGTGTCCACATTGTTGTTAAGAATTTGAATTTGTGCGGATTGTTCTTGATAACCTGCGGCAAGAGTTTGAGTGCTTTCGGCAATATGTCTTGAATCGGCTGTTAGTTTATCACTGGTTGAACGTAGGCTTTCAACCATAGCAGTTGCTGTATCTTCTATTTTTTTCGCCAGAATGTTTACCTCTGTAACATCTTGAACAATCTCTACATAACCTTTAAGCTGTCCTTTGGAGTTTTTCAACGATTCCACTTGCACCTTGAAGTCCATTCCCGCTTGGCTGAAAGAGGTGCTTGGTGTTCCTTGATTAAACATTGTTATGCCGCAATTTGGGGTTTTGCAAATGTTTGCACCCCAGCTACTGCAATGTTTGCCCTTTATCTGTTCAATGGATTTGCCCAACGCCGTTTCTGTTGCTTTGTTTACAAACGTCCAATTCATGTTTTCGTCAGTCACCGAAATCGGGAAAGGCACTGCGTCCAAAATAGATTTATACCATAGTGATAACTCATCAGCTTCGCGTGTTTTTGCAGTTAAATCCGAAATATCGCGTACAGCTTCAACATGACCCGCAATGGCACCGTTTTCATCATACAAATAATGGGTTGTAACTTGAAAATCTTTCCCAAATTGAGAAAACAAAGTTTCATTAAAACCGTTGCGCAAACGCTTAATTCCGCAATCGTCTGTGTTGCATATACCCGCACCCCAACTACTGCAATGCTTGCCAGCTATGTCTTTAACCTCAACGCCAAGCATGTCCTCTACCACCTTGTTTATAAACGTCCAATTCATGTCTTTGTCAGTCACCGACAAAGGAATAGGAAGCGCGTCCAAAATGGAAGTAAGCCAATGAATTTCTTTTTTGTAAGAAGCGTTGGCCTCTTCAATTTTGGCAGAATCAACGCCAATTAAAGCTTGATGCCCTGCATTGCCCATTCTTCCAGAAGAAACGCTAAACCCTGCCTTCTCAAACTTCGCAGAAAGCTGCGAATAACTTTCCGCCCCACCAGCAAACCGTTGGGCAGAATCATTTCCATAAAAGCATTTACCGCCATCACCAAATAAAGCTACAGGCACATCAACCGTGTTTAACGCCAGTATATATCGGCTCAAACTCGCTTTCAAACTAAGGGCATAACAAAAAAACACCACCGCTAACACAATAGCTACAAACAAGAAAAACCCAACAATGTACACCAACATAAAAAACTCCTCCCAAATTAACACAAAGCGGCTGTCCCCTGAAATAAAACAGAAAACAACCGCCTTTCTTAGCAACAGAAACTTCCGCCGCTTCGTATACTTAGATTATCTATTTTAGCACGACTCGTAAGATTACTTCAAGACAAAGTTTTTACCTAATCATAAAGATTTAGAAATGTTTAGAACAGGAATGGCGACCAGTTTTCCGTAGTAATTTCTATGCCGTGGATTGAGAAATCTACCTTTGCACCTGCGGTGTTGGTGGTTATTCTCAAAGTGTCGGCGGTTTCCAGTTCCATTACTGTCAAAGTATGACCTAGCGCGAAATCTTGGTATGGCAGAATTTTGTGGTTATCGCGCCACGCGTAACCTGGTATGATTTGGAACATGATTTCTGCATCTGGTGGGCAATTTCCTTCTACTTTGCCAAAAACATGTATGTTATACGAGTTGCCAGACATCAAACCAAGCATGTCTAGCCGAATATCAATGCCGTCCCAATCGTTGACGCGCTTGCCCACTTGAATTACCTTACTGTTACCATGCCCGCGAATTGTGCAAACAGGCGAACCCGACGGTATCACAGGCGAATCTGGGTCTACAATAAGCCGTTCACCCGACCTAAAGCCTGCCATAAAGTCATCAGTTTCTAGGCTGTATACCATTTGGCGACTGTCTTTGCGTTCGTTCATGCCCTGCTCGTGGCGGGAAATTGAAATACTATCTACATAAAAATCCATAAGCGGCTCGGCATTATTCCCCCATGAATTGCTTACAATATGCACTGGTTCTTTCAAGTCCGACTTGTCTAACATATAGGATAAACCAAAAACATCTTTGGGCGCGATAGCCTGCGCCACTTGATTATACCCGCCAGACTTGCTTCGCAAACACATGCCCCATTCATTACCTTCGGGAACATTTGCACCAACGCTTCCAGTTACAGTGATTCTATCACCAGGC
Source organism: Defluviitaleaceae bacterium (assembly GCA_009785665.1). Lineage (GTDB taxonomy): Bacteria > Bacillota > Clostridia > Lachnospirales > WQUN01 > WQVC01. Next base: position 5,278 of record WQVV01000042.1, on the reverse strand, counting down.
TTTATCCCAGCAATTTCTGGCAACAACACCGATATTCCGTCGTTCCTTATGCGGCGGTTTGTTACTTTTACACTTTTCCTGTCGTTCATAATCTCAATCATTAGTGACGGCAATTTCTCGCCACCGTAAGGCTTTATGTTTGCTCCCTTTGTAAAATATCCTTGATACACTCGCCTAAGTGCCTGCTGTAAATCGTATAGGACTAATATAGTAATCCCCGCCTTTCTTTTTTCATAGGTACACTTTACATTAGTGGTGGGGCTACGTCAATCTAATACTTTTTTAGCGGAAAAAGTATAAATCACCGCTTACTGCGGTTTTCGTTTGTCACTTGGATTCTATGCACTCCGCCGCGAGTGCGTTTGCCGTCTTCGTACAGATTAAATGGGCTGTATCCCGTTACGCGATTGTTTACGGCGGTTAGATTTACGCGCCAATCTGTGATTATGGCGGGTACATATTCATTAAAATATTCCTGCCACTGATGATAGTGGTTGATTAACCATGACATCTCCCATGCGTCGGGAGAGTTAAAACCCTCTAACGAAGTTTCTAAGTGGGGATTCATGTAGCGCGGAATATTGCTGGTGTTATGCCCCCACAATACGTTCGGGTTAGGGTCAAAACCCGCGCTCCAGTTTAGATAAACGAGGTCGAAAGGTTCGCGAATACCTGTTGGACGAAAAATATTTTCGGTAAGGTCGTTTTGAAAATCGCGTAAACTTATACGCACATTCAAACCTACATCTGCCCAGTTTTGCCGATAATGCATTGCAAGCATTTCATTTTGATGGCTAGAACCCACTGCGAAGTAAATTTCAAACGCATTACCTTCGGGGTCTTCGCGATAGCCGTCGCCGTCTATATCTATAAAACCTGCTTCGTCCAGAAGCTCCATTGCGCGAGCAGGATTAAAGGGAAATCCGCGAAGCTCCGAATGCAGAAAATCCGCATGTCCTGGTGGAATTACTGATGTCGCAGGGAAACGCATTCCACCAAAAATAGTTTCCGCAACCGTTTCAACATCAATAGCATAAGCCATTGCACGCCGCAAGCGAACATCTCCCATACGCGGATTTTCAAAGGAAACAATTCGGTTTGTGTCGGCATCAAAATAACCCAAATTAAACGCAAACACCCCAAAGGAATTAGCAACATCACCAAGATAGTGAAAATTACTTGGCTCAGGAAGTTTTTCAAAATCTTGCAATCGCCACTCTGCAATGTCAAATTCACCATTAAGCATCAAGGTTGCTAACATTTCCGTGGAAATAATTTGCAATGTCACCGAGTCCAGATATGGCCTTCCGCGCCAGTAATTTTCATTAGCAACAAGGTAAACACTTTCGCCAGCAACAATGTTTTGCACCACAAAAGGCCCAAAACCAATAGGCGCGACCCGCGACCTATAATGATTAGGCTGCTCGCTAATTGGAACATTACCAAAAATATGCCGCGGATAAGGCGTTGACCACACACCAAAATAAAGTATCGACGGCGGAAAATCCGTAAAATGAATAGTCAAAACACGCTTGTCCTCCGAAAGAATCAACCCCGAAATATAAGCGGCATCACCATTATGAAAATCCCACACCCCTCGAATCCGCTGAATTGATTCGCCAAACCTCTGCCCACCAGCGGCAACATACCCAGACGTTGCAATCGTTTCTATTGCAAAAACTAAATCGTCCAATGTAAGCGGAACACCATCATGCCAATATACATCTTCAACTTGGGTTAGGGTAATGGTCTTCTCGTACATATCGTGAGTCCATGTAACAATTCCATCCTGCCCAAATGTTCGATTCGGCTGGGAACTAAACAAACTACCACCACCAAACCAATCTATAATCCCCCCATCTCGTGGGTCTGACTGAAATACGGGATTTAAAATTCCCGCAAACGGCATATCTGCTGGAATCGCCACACGCAAATGCCCACCTTCAATTGGCATGTCGGTTGAACTCGAAGCCGTAGGAAATCTTTCACGCATAGAATATAACGCAGTCAGTGGATGTCTTTCCGCTCGTTCCGCCGCAAGCGCGGCTTGTATGGCAAGTTCTTCCGCCCGTTCAGCATAATACACGCCCAATGTAGCAGGTGGCAATATTCGAGTTGTTCGCGCTTCCCCAATGTCAACCTCACCGCGCCCACAAGCAGAAATTATCACCACCATTAAAATTATCACACAACATACCACATATTTTTTCATAGCAAGAAATCGTCCTTCCATGATGTAATTCCCTTCCATTATGCCCGAAACAAACCAACCGCACAACTTAGCCCCAAAAAAAACAGACCAATTCGGATAATTTCCCAAAAGGTCTATCTAGCTTACAACAAAAAAACACCAATTCCACTCAATGCAAAATCCAAAAAAGCGGGGTCAAGGGGACTGCGTCCCCTTGCAGGGTTTGGGACAGCGTCCCAAGGTCTTAAAATCTTTTGACTTTAAATCTCTTGACCTTAAATCTTTTAATCTCTAAGACATAAATTCTGCAACGCTGTTTTCCATTGCTGTTATTTTGTCCATTATTGTTGAGAGATTGTTTTCTTCTATGGTGCGTAGGAAACGGGTTACGGTGGTGTCGTAATCTTGTTGTATGCTTTGTAGTAGTTGCTTCTGGGTGTTTAATAGGTTTGTTATTTCGTACATTTGATTGCCGTAGGTCTTTCGCATGTCGGAAGCCTCTGATTTTGCCCGTGAGATAATATCGGCAGCCTCTTGCCTTGCCTCGGCTATTATTGCGTCGGCGGATTCTTGCGCCCTTATTATAGCCTTGTTGATTGTGGCCTCTTTATCGGAATAGGAACGCATGGTTAGTTGAACAGAATCAACATAAGCGTCAACGGAAACAGGGTCATAGCCTCGTTTCACCAGAGTAAATTTATCGTGTTCATACATATTGACTACCCCTTTTTAAATTTCCTAACTTGAGAAATAATTTCCAGAAAAATCTTGCATTTTAGCGAAGCCAGTAAAGCACAGTAAATCAACATCGCAAGCATGGTGAGTATAACACACATAAGCGCGCTTTGCCAAATAGTAACAGTCATAAGCGGCAACATACCAGCCGCAAACCATACGAACACACCCATGACAATTGTTGCCGCCACAATTTTAATTAAATCGGGTACGTAGCTAATAAAATTCAAACATCCTAGCCTTCTGCGAAGAAGAATAAGCCATAAAACCACCGCCAAAAATCCCGAAAGCGAAGCAGAAAGAGCCAACCCTTCCACGCCTATAGACAGAAACAAAAAATTAAACCCAATGCCCGCAATAACCGAAATACTTGCAACAACTATAGTAGTTTTAGCATCTTGAAGCACATAGAACGCGCGAAGCATAAGCGGCGTAAGGCTTCCAGAAATCAATACAAACGCATACATTCGCAACGCAGCGGCAGTATAAAATGTATGCTCCGTTGTGAAGTAGCCGCGTTCAAACAAGATGCGCACGCCTGGTTGCGCCAAAATAATCAAGCCAACACAAAACGGTATCATTACAAGCATCACATATACAACGCTTTTAGTAAGCGTAGTTTTTAATTTTACCAAATCGCCATCTGCGGCAAGCTTAGACATATGAGGGTACAACACAGTAAAAAGAGTTTTGCCCAAAAGCATAGTAAACAACATAACAATACGATACGAGTAATTAAGGAATGAGATATTCCCAACGGGCAAAGTAGTGGCAAAACTTCTGCTGATAATAAGATTCATATACCCAATAATTGCCGTAATGTATATAGGAATACCCAAAACCAGCATTTCTTTAAGTTCTAGCGACTTTGCAAAATATGGACGATAAACATATCCGTGCTTTCTGCTTACTAAAGATATTATTACCATACTAAAAATATTCCCAACAACAGGGGCAAGCGCGATAACTAAATTAAACCCAAACATTGCACCAAGAACAAGCCCCAAAGCCACGGTTAAATTTCGCCAAACATACCGCATTCCCGAAGAAAAAAACGCACTTTCTATTTCAAGGTGTGCATTAAAAATATCAGTCAAAATAATAAAAACAACAGACCAAGCCATGTATCTAACAAAAAAAACAGCTATTTCAAAAGTTTCAGGGTCAATTTGAAATGCAATAAGCCGCAAAACCACATTAGGAAAAATGGCAAGAACCAAAGTAATCGCCAAACCCATAATAATTGCAACAGACATAACGCTTCTGGTAAGCAAAATTTTATCACCTTTAGCGCGTTGGTAAACGGGAATAAAACATGCGGCAAACGAAGCTCCCAAAACCGCAATAAAAGTATCAAAAATAGTGTTAGCCAAAACAAATGCGTCGGAAACAACATCTGCGCCAAAAAATGCGGCCAAAATAATTTCGCGCACAAATCCAGTCATTTTTGCAAGAACCAAAGCTATTCCAAGTATAATAGATGATTTAGCGAAATTATTTTTCAACTTCTACAAAACCTTTCACCGAATGTAGATAGACTTATTGTGCATTTTAGAGATGATGTATTTACTTTCCTGTAGTTCTTCAACAAGAGGGGCTTCTTCAGTTGTTTCAATAATTTTGTCAACATAGAATGCAAATGCAAAAGTAGCGAACAAATAAACACTTTTGAAGCTTGATTCCATTAACATTGAAATGAAAAATGCAAATATACCCGCACTCAACAAGGCCGCAATAGGATTCGCACGATGTTTCAATAAGGACACTATGACATAAACAACCAACACGATATAAGTTATTAAGCCTATAAATCCACCGCGAAGCAATATTTCAAGTACACCATTATGAGAAAACCACAAGTAAGTACTGCTCCAGCCAAGCCATGTAGGGTCGCTAGACTGTCTTACGCCGTAGCCAAGGAATGGAGCTTGCGAAATCATCATAATTGAAAAATCCCAAATAATTGTCCTACCCGTAAAAGTGAGCGACCTATCCAAAATTTGTTCAATAAGGAAACTGATATGTTCCTGCAATCGGAAAACAACAACAAAGAAAAACGAGCCAATAGTAATGGGTGCGAATGCTGCAAAATTCATGAATTTGAACAATACTCCATTATTGATGAAAAGGATTAGCAATATAAAGATAAACATAACGGCAACGCCTGTGGCCGACCAAATAAATAACATCCCAAGTATGGTGCTGGTTACAACTATCAGCATCCACAAGGATAATCGCTTTTTTTGAATATGATAATAAATGGCACAAATGGTAAGCAACAAAATTGCAACAGGCGTAATTGAGTTCCGATGTCCAAAGAAGTAAACATGATAAACATGTTGTATAGGGATG
>WQVV01000041.1 GCA_009785665.1 Defluviitaleaceae bacterium | reverse complement strand
GCTGTTCTTCTTTCATGTTTTATCACCCCGCTTAGGGTACACGCTTTTTGATAGTTTTACAAATCTTAAAGTAAGTGCATATGGGGCACAGCCCCCTTGACCCCTTCTTTTGCGGCTGTATAGCTTCGTCAAATTTCTACTCAAGTATAGGCGCAAATAAAAAAGTTTTTTGGAAAGGGGGATTGGGGGAAAACCTTTTCTTCTCACATTTCTTTCGCTTCGCATTAGGAAATATGATTAGAAAAGGTTTTCCCCCAAAGGTCTTAATATCTTTATTCTACCCAGCCTTTTAATACTTCGTGGGCTTCTTTTAGCTTTTTTGGAATGTCTATGTTTTGTGGGCATTTTTTCAGACACTTGTTGCAGCTTGTACATTTTGTTGCGTCGGCGTTTGCCCTTGTTGTGAACATGTAACTACGGCGTGGTTGGTGTGAATGCTCGAACATTCGGAAATCGTTGTAGTTGGTGAATATTCCTGGGATTTGTACTCCTAGGGGGCAGGGTACGCAGTAGTTGCAGCCTGTGCAGGGTACGGATATTATTGATTTGTAGGCCTCTCTTGCGTTGGCTATTGTTGTTTTTTCTTCGGCGGATAGGCAGTTGGGTTGCATGTCTGGTTGCGAGAACATTTTTATGTTTTGTTTTACTTGTTCTATTGTGGTCATTCCGCTTACTATTGTTGATACTTGCGCGGTGTCTACTAGGTGGCGGAATGCCCATTCTACTGGTGGGCGGTTTGGAAATTGTTCGTGTGCGTCGTAGATTTTTTTTACGGGTGTTGGGGCGTATGTTAGACCGCCGCCGCGTAGTGGTTCCATTATGGCTACGCCTAGTCCGTTGTCACCTGCAAATTCTAGGCCCGCTTGTGTTACTTCGGCGTTGATGTCTAACATGTTTTGTTGCACCATGCATGTTTCCCATGGGTATGTTTTCACCACGTCTTTGAACGTCTCGTAGTCTCCGTGGTATGAGAACCCTATGTGTTTTATTAGCCCTTCGCGTTTAAATCCTTCAAAGAATTTGAAAATTTCCCGCCGCTGAATGTCTTCCCATGCTTCGGGGGTGATTCTGTGCAGTAGATAGATGTCGATATGGTCGGTGCGGAGTTTTTTTAATGTTTCTTCTAGGTTGCGCCTTATTGATGCATCGTCGGGCATTTCCCACCATGGTTGTTTTGTTACATATATTACCTTGTCGCGCCGCGATTCTAGGGCTTCGCCCATTATGGCTTCGCTTTCTCTGCTGTGATAGCCTAGCGCGTTGTCGAAATAATTGATGCCTGCGTCGGCGGTATATTGAATTAGTTCAAACGCCTTTTCGAGGTCTACGCCCAAGTTTCCGTCGCCATTTATAAACGGCAGACGCATACAGCCCATTCCCAGTAGCGATACTTTCAGCCCTGTTTTTCCTAGAGTTCTGTATTGCATGATTATCACCCGTCCTTTTTAATGATGTCCTTTAGCGCAATTTCCGCAGTGACCGCCGCCACATTTTTTTACCCCGCCAAAATGTTCCATTGATATGTGTGGGATTCCTGCGTCGTCGAAGGGTTCGCCGAAAGCTGTGAATCCTACTTTTTCGTAAAATCCTTGCGCTACTATTTGCGCGTGAAGGGTTTGGCGTGTGCCGCCCATTGTTACGCAGGCGTTTATTAGGTTTTCTACTAGAGTGGTAGCTATGCCGCGCCCGCGATGTGTCATCATTGTGGCTATGCGACCTAGACGGAACTCGTCTTCGCCTTCGCCCAGTAGGATTCTGCCTGTGCATACTGGGTCTTCGCCGTCGTAGATTACTAGGTGAATGCATTCGCCGTCGCGGTCGTCGAACTCTTCTTCGTCGGTTACGCCTTGCTCTTCTACAAAAACTATTCGGCGAATTGTGTGCGCGTCTGTTAGGTCGTCTTTGTTTCCCATTAGCCATTTTAGTGTTAGCATTAAACCCTCCTATGTGTGGTTGAAATATTAATCTGTTTCCCAGTGATGGAAACTTAGGTTTTTTCAAACAGTCAAGCAATTATATCACATTATTTGCGGAAGACAATTAGAGATGAAGGCAACGTGGATAATCGCTTTACATATCATTAATTATGCAATCCAGCACTTTGATTGACTCCTCAAGACTATAAACGATTCCGCTTTGCTCAATATTTTCCACAAAATCTAAAAATGCCTCGTTTATGCTCTCTTCATGCAGATAGATGCACATAAAATCCGTAGGGTTGTTTGCCTCACCCTTGCTTGTGAATATAATCAATCCGTTTTTGGTAACGTCAATAAAGGTCTTTTGGGGTAGTTTTATTTTTGACGGGTCGGTGAATAGCAGCTTCACCTTTTCATTTTTGATTTTTTGCTGCAACCCGCGCATAATGTCCACCATCATATCTTTTGGTATAGGCTCTAATAGGTCGTTGGGCGCGTAATGGATTCGCCCTGTGTTCAATAAATTATATATCCCCTCTGTGGCGCAAATATTGATATATGGGTTCTTGTTTTCGCGCCAAAGGCTGTAATTCTTCCAAATCAACTCTATTAGGTCTTCTTTGCTGGGTATGCCCTGTTTTACTATGTTGGTAATCATTCCTTTAGTAAGGATTGGTTCGATATTTGGCTCGGGGTTGATTACATGAACAGGTTCGTCTTTGTCATTGTGAGTGATGCTCATATAATAATTTAACACTTCATGTATGTTGTTGTATGTGCTGATAAGTGGGTTAGACAGGGCAAGCATATCTTCAAAAATTTCGCTGTACATATCCACAATATCTTTGTCGCATATCAGTGCGGCTTTATTTAAATCGCGGCTGATAAGCACGAGTTTACGCGACGAAGTGAGAATAAAATACGGCATTGCTTGGGTTAATTCTGGGACGGCAGATGCTCTGTAATGATAATACGGGTGATATTCCGTACCAAATACAAAAACAAGATGAAGTATGTTGTTAAGCAACCCTATATTTGCATTAGAATCATTGGCAAAATCCATCTTTTTTGAAAATGTGATTACATGTCTTATGCATATCGTTGGATTCTGCACATAAAAAGCCAATAGTTCATTGTGGAAATACTGGTAGCCATCGGGAATAATAAAGTCAATCGACGGTTTTGTTTCTGGTGTTGAAAAAATATCAATTAGCACACTTTTTACAAGATTATTTACTGCAAAACTACCTGTAGCTACGGTGTTATCATTTCCTACAGGTGCGAATGCTGCCCCCTTGCTATAAACGGTATAGCCTTTTTCTATTTGGGCTATGAACTCGATTAGTTCTTTTACCTGCATACGTTGCTTATATTTATGCGCACCAATACTGCTTATCTTATAGCTTTCCAAAAAACGCCGCCGTTCTTCTGGCGACAAGGGTAATGAAGTGGCTAATTTTTGTGCGTATTCCTCTGATGGGATTCTGCCACCAGACATGATTTTATGTATTGCAGTACGTTCAAGTCCCGCTTGCTTGGCAAGGGCGTACACATTTACTTTATTTGCTTCAATTAAAGCCCGCAGATGTTGTCCAAATAATGACATGTCAATCGCTCCCCAATAATATGTGCCGCCCTCTGTGAATAATTTTTCATCACAATTATATAAAATGTAAAGCACACTAGCAAGCACATATTGAAAGAAAAATATATGCAATGATATAGTTGTTTTTGGGCGCAAATTAATGAAAGCGGTGATAGCATACACTCGCGCAATTGAAGTTAAATAGAAATTTTTATAGTTATAAAAATTCAAGGAGGAAAACCATGCGAAGAAAGTGCAATTTACTTATTTGTTTGTTGTTGGCAGTCGCTGTTTTTGCGATTCCTAACGTAAGTGCATCACAGGATATTACTGTGATACTTGATGGGCAGGTTTTAGAATTTGATGTTCCGCCTGCAATCATGGACGGCAGGACAATGGTACCAATGCGAGTTATTTTTGAAGCACTTGGCGCAACTGTCCAGTGGGAGGGAGTAACGCAGACCATTTTTGCTACAACTGAAGACCTTGAAATTTCGGCAATGATAGGCTTTCATTCCATTAGAATAAATGGTCAGTCGCAAGCAATGGATGTTGCGCCTGTAATTGTGAACGGCAGAACATTAGTGCCAATCAGATTTGTTTCAGAAGCATTTGGTGCAGATGTTGCATGGCATGGTAACACTAGGACGGTAGTTATTACAACTAATCAGCAATCTGTACAACCAACACCACAGCCTATACAACCGCAGCCGACACAACAACCAACACCCATACCTGAGATTTACGATGTAGACACCTATAACCTAAACGACATATATTTTCCAGATTGGGATGATAGTTGGGATTCTGATTATGGATTTGAAGACGGATTTGACTTTGAAAATTTTGAATAGGGAGCTTTGCCATTATGATAAAAAGAGTATTGAGTGCAACATTTGCATTCCTAATGCTAATTTTTTTACTACTCACTGGGCAGTTAGAAGTGTATGCTTCTGATGAAGCTTGGCTTTGGCCTGTGCCAGATAATAGAACTGTCTCCAGTCCTTTTGGTATGCGCAATGGCCGCTTGCACGGTGGAATAGACATCTCATCATCTCGCAGGCTAAATGTTGTTGCATCAAGAAGCGGAACTGTGATAACGGCATCTGATAGATGTACTTGCAATCCAAGTACATCATGTAATTGCGGTGGGGGATGGGGCAATTTTGTTGTAATACGTCATTCAGGTGGATACGAGAGCGTCTATGCACATCTTGAGCATGGTAGTATTATGGTAAGTCGCAATCAATACATCTCGCAAGGTGACTTAATTGGTATTACTGGTGCATCTGGACGTACAACCTTTCGTCATTTGCATTTTGAAATACGCTTAAATGGCACACGCATAAACTCTAATCCATACGATAATACGCATATACGAGGCAGTAGCGGCATCTCAAATTCATCAATTACAGCAGCACACAATAGTCAAAGAGGTATACACTACGTAATTGAAATGCGACCGCTAGTACAAGACTTCACGCCAATCCACCCCGCGCAACAACGCCAAACCTCCAGAGCAAACGCTCCAATTAGAAGAACACCTTATGGCACTGGCACAGAAATAAGACCAGCAAGTGCAACAGTAATGGTGACGGGGTATGGTACAAACACAACTGCAAATGCCAATCGCTGGTATAGCGTACAAGGTGGTGGCTGGATTTATAGTGGCAACTTAGTACCTGCCGATTTCGTAGGGCCTGTAACACCGCATGTTATTGACCCATCAACACAAATTCAAAATTTCGCACCAATTCAACCAGCGCAACAACGCCAAACGCGAAGCGCAAACTCCCCAATTAGAAGTGTACCCTATAGCACGGGCATTCAAGATAGACCGCCAGCAGGCGCAACGGTATGGGTGACAGGTCATGGCACAAACACAACTGCAAATGCCAATCGTTGGTACAGCGTACAAGGGGGCGGTTGGATTTATAGTGGCAACCTAGCTCCATTAGCACAACCTACCCCCACTCCAACCCCTAGCCACACCCCAACACCCACAAATATCACGCCAATTGAAAATACGCGACTTTACATCACAAACAGCAACACCCCTGTACGTATGCGTCATTATGCGTCAGACCCGACCAGAGCTTATATGCAAATTGGAGAGCCTGTAACCGCAAATGCTAGGGTGTACAATACTCAAGGTAATCGTTGGTATAGGGTGGCAAATGTAGCAGGCATAACTGGATATTCATGGATATTCAGCGGAAATCTTTCTCGTACAAACCCTACTACTCCAATCGCAAGTACGCGACTTTACATCACAAATAGCAACACGCCTGTACGCAGAAATCATTATGCGTCCTACCCAACCATTGCTTACGCGCAAATTGGAGATGCTGTTATTGCAACTGCTAGGGTATACAATACTCAAGGAAATCGTTGGTATAGGGTATTAGGCGTTGATGGCGCAAATGGATATACATGGATATTCAGCGGAAATCTTTCCCGTACAAACCCTACTCCTACTCCTACTCCTACGCCAATACCAACACCAACACCCACGCCTACTCCTAGCCCAACCCCAACTCTTCCAAGTGTCACACCAATTGCAAATACACGACTTTACATCATAAACAGCAACACACCTGTACGCAGGAATCATTATGCAACAGACCCAACCATTGCTTACATGCAACGTGGAGAAGCTGTAACCGCAAATGCTATGATATACAATACTCAAGGCAATCGTTGGTATAGGGTATCAAACGCGGCAGGCATAAGTGGGTATACATGGATATTCAGCGGAAATCTTTCTCGTACAAACCCTACTACGCCAATCGCAAGTACGCGACTTTACATCACAAATAGCAACACGCCTGTACGCAGAAATCATTATGCGTCATATCCGACTATTGCTTCGTTGCAAATTGGAGATGCTGTAACCGCAACTGCTAGGGTATACAATACTCAAGGCAATCGCTGGTACAGGGTATCTGGCGTTGCTGGTGTAAGTGGATATACATGGATATTCAGCGGAAATCTTTCTCATACAAATCCCAGACCTGCACCAACAGGTACACGAATGTACATTACACGCGATAATGTACCAATTCGGGCAGCATTCTATGCAAGATACCCTACTTTAAGGTCAGTAAATTTGGGTACGGCGGTTATGACGGATGGATATATCATAAATTCACAAGGCAATCGCTGGTATAGGGTAACGAGTTTTCCGTACAATGGCGGAATAACATGGATATATAGCGGAAATCTTTCTCGCACAAACCCTAGGTCTTCATAGCACTAATCGCTGTAACTAGACGATGAACATAAAATGCTTGCAAAGACCAAAAATCTTTGCAAGCATTTTGTACCCATGAAATTCCATTTTTGAAAAAGCTATCACGACAGCAATACAAGAAACAGGGGGAAGACAAATGCCAACCACTATAACCTCAACATACAAGCAAGCTATGGAAGTAACATACACTTGCGAAAATTGCAACACGAAATGTGTGGCAGGTACTACTCTTACAAAGCATGGTTATGCGTCGCATATGTCAAGTATGGTAAGCGTTTCAGTGCGAGAAGAAATGAAAAAAAGGGCTAAAGAAAATGGGGCTACAGAGATTATAAACGCGCAACGGGATTTAATCTATGGTATTGAAAATTCTATAGTTCACAATAACTACATTGCCGCCACATGTTTTCACTGCAAGCACGTACAGCCATGGGCAAAAGTGATTAACAAAGCAATATCATTAAAAAAGTTGAGTACCGTTCTTGGTGTGGTTTTGGCAATTTTCATGTTATACATGACTATTTTGACGTTTGATAGTTGGTCTACTTTTTTTGACTTCATTGGCATTTACCCAGGTGCAGTTATTTTGCTGATTATTTTAATCCCATCTGTTTGCGTTTACCATGCTATGTCACGGGCAGTGCGAGGTATTTTGGAAAATTGGTACAAAGAAAAAGCAAAAAAGTACATTGGTACGTTTGACGAAGACTACAAAAACAGGTTTATAAACAGAAAATGGCGCGTTTTACTTTTAGTAACCGCGCTAATTTGTATGTATATGGCGATTGTTGGTTCTGAAACGGAAAGGATAACGCGAGTACAAGGTATTCCCGCTACATATGACGTGGTAATCCATGATATTGAATTTACCCAATACGCCCCCAGAGGGGAAGTAGGAGTTTATTCGTATATTGATGTCGTAAGAATTAACAGATGGTTTGATAATACGCTAATTGTCCCTTCGCAATTTGGGCAATCGCGATATTACAGAACAGTCTATTTTTGGGTTCTTAGTGAAGATAGAGAGGTTGGATTTATTCAACTACAACGAGATAATATGTCACGTCCTTCTTTGCACTCATACTCCGAAGTTCTTTATGCCGCACTAAATAGCGGAGAAGACATTTCGCCAGCACAACGAATTTACGGAACAACCGCAAGAATGATAAGTATAGAGGAAAGATTGGAACAAAATCCTCTAGCCAGAAATAACACAGAGGAACGCGAAAGAATAGAACGCATATATGAACAATTAAATAACCGCCTAATATTGCAAGTACACGAACGCACAACATGGACAGAACGAATTGAAACAAGCCCAAGTGTGCCGCCATCTTTTTATGTTGTTGTGGACAATCATTTTATGGAGTCTGCGATAACAGCAATATTGTCGGTTTTGTTTTTTGTTGCATTTATCGCAAGCATCACTAAATTCAGACACTTTTAAAAGGGAGTATGTTATGGAAGCTATAATTACCAGCATAGTCATTATAATAATTTCCGTTATTATAAGGTTTGCAGTGGGAACTTCCGCCAAAAAAAATGAAAAAACCACTGTAGAACAAATTGCCATTGACGCAGAGCGCGGCAATGCTGCTGCACAAAATGACATGGGTAAAATCTTTTATAACCCTATGACTTCTATGCAATATGGCTATAAACACAATTTTGAAACAGCGGCAGCATGGTTTAAAAAATCGGCGGAGCGTGGTAATGCACAAGGGCAATTTAATCTTTCAGTGTGTTACCATTATGGGCATGGTGTTGACCAAGACCTAAAAGCCGAAATGGAATGGCTTAAAAAAGCGGCAAATCAAAACTTCTGTGCTGCACAATATACTCTTGGAATTTATTACGACGCTGGTGTAGGTGTTGATGTAAACAAAAACCTTGCATTTGAGTGGTTTAAAAAAGCAGCAGAACAAGGTGATATGGGGGCCCAATGCGAAATAGGAATCCTATACTATACGGGTGAAGGTGTTGAGCAAAACTACAAAGAAGCATTTGAATGGTTTGCAAAATCCGCATACCAAAATGACCAATATGGACAATATCAATTAGGGTTATGTTATCAAAAGGGCGAAGGTGTTAAGCAAAATCATAAAACTGCAATTCTCTGGTTTAAGAAATCTGCCCTGCAAGGGAATGCGTTTGCACAGTATGAGTTAGGGCAGTGTTATCTAAAGGGTGAGGGAGTTTGGCAAAACCACAACACTGCCCGTCGCTGGTTTTCTAAAGCCGCCGCTTTGGGGCATGAAGATGCAAAGAATATTATCGCGAATTGGTAATACTGGTTCATAGACTTAAAGGGGTTCTATAATTTGGGTGAAGTCGTTGAACAAAATCATAAAGAAGCGGTAGAATGGTTTACAAAATCCGCCCAACAAAATAACGCATATGCACAACATGCGTTAGGGAAATGTTATCAAAAAGGTGAAGGCGTTCAGCAAAATCCCAAACAAGCTTTTGACTGGTTTGCGAAATCTTCAAAACAAGGGAATCCGCTTGCGCATTACGAGCTAGGGTTGTGCTATCTAAATGGTAATGGTGTTCGCCAAAACAATAACGCCGCCCGTCACTGGTTTTTTAAAGCCGCCACTTTGGGACATGAAGATGCAAAGAATACCTTGGCGAGTTGGTCATAGTAAATTTACGAAAACCTTCGTTTAATAATGTTGCGGTGGAACATAATCCCAAGATAACACGTTGCGAAATTATTTATCAATAAAAATACTCGCTCTTTTCTAAGATTGTTGCTTTGTAAAATTTGATATGCTATATTGGTCGAAATAATAAATCTTGGCGAAAAGGCGTATACTAGCCTTTGCGCAAATGATTAGCGATTGTAAGGAAATTCCTTACAACGCTTTAATTTAGGAGGATTCCGAATGAAAAAGTTTTTACTAGCCGCAGGTGTTCTTGCACTTGCAATTATGGTGGTTGCATGTGGAGAAGAACCACAAAACCAAGACTTAGTAACAGTGCCACCCACCACCAATGGCGGTGAAGTTGCGCCACCAGTAACAGGGGAAACACCCGAGCAAGTAGCACCAGTTACCGCAAGCAGTGATATTTTCATTACAGTAGACGAACTTCGTAACGTGATTAACGACGTAGTACTTGTGGGCGTAATCGACCCCACTATGGGATTAGTTCCTTTCACAAATGCGTCAAATCCGATTCACGGTTCATACTTAGTGTGGACACCCGATTACATGCGTGGCGGAACAGATGAAGCAATTTCACCAGAGGTAGCAATTTTCAGAAGACCCGCTGATGAAATGGAAGAACTACTTTCCCGCGCAGGAATCACTCCCGATTCAAAAATCGTGGTGTATCACTCCGATTCTGGCGCGCAATCAGCTAGAGTATACTGGCATTTGTACGCGCTTGGGTTTAACGTAAGATTCCTTGACGGCGGAAACGCCGCATGGCGCGCCGCAAATGGTCGCACAGGCGGAAGCTCCAGAATGAACAGGGGCGACGCTGGCAACCTAACCGTACCAAACAGAGATTTTTCAAACCACGACGCAGGAATTGAAGGCGTACTACACGCGCTACAAAACCCAGACGAGTGGGTAGTAATAGACGTAAGAAACGACGCTGAACGTGCTGGCGAAAGAGTAGGCGCGTCTTCAAACGCATTTGGAACAGGCAGAATAGCAGGAACGTACCACATCGAATGGACAAACACAGTAGATTCCGACGGATTCATTCGCCCCGAGGCAGAACTACGCGAACTATTCGCATTCATAGGCGACAGAAGCGTAATAACCTACTGTCAAGGCGGCGTTCGTTCTGCCCACCTATGGATGGTACTAAAATCCTTAGGCTTTAACGTTTACAACTACGACGGCTCATGGATAGAGTGGTCATACGCGGCCTCCTCAGCAGGTTCATTCCACGACCGCGATTTAGTATTGTCATTCACTGAAGAATGGACAGACAACAACGGCAGAATATAATAATAAATCAAGGGGCTGTTTAAGACCTTGGGGAGAGAACCTTTTCTAATCATATTTCCTAATGCAAAGCGAAAGAAATGTGAGAAGAAAAGGTTTTCCCTCCAATCCCCCTTTCCAAAAAACTTTATAATTGCGCCTATACATGAGTGGAAATCTAAAATCTTTTAGACCTCCACTTATGTTCAAACGCAAAATAAAAAAGTTTTTTGAAGGGGGTGTGGGGGAAACTTTTGTCACTTTCCTTTTGCTTCGCATTAGGGAAAATGATGTCACAAAAGTTTCCCCCACGGTCTATAAACTAGCCCTTTTGAATAGGGGTGTATCATGACTTACGATAAGAAGGTTTTGGACAAAGCTCAGGAGATTGTGGATAATTGCCAAGGGAAGTTTGATTCTTTTTGCAATGCGCGTTGTCCTATGCATACTGATGTCTTGGGTTATGTTAATTTGGTGGGTGAGAATAAGCTTGGTGAAGCCGTAAAGAAGATTCGGGAGAAGCTTTTTTTGCCCAAAACGCTTGGTCGAATTTGCGCCCACCCTTGTGAAACTGCCTGTCGGCGGGAGAAGGAGTTTGGGCAGGCTATTTCAATTGCCGCTTTGAAAAGGTATGCCGCCGATAAGGCCGATGATGAAAGTCTTTGGGATTTGACGAAGAAGTCGGCTAGTGGTAAGAAGGTTGCGGTTATTGGTGCTGGGCCTGCTGGGGCGCAAGCGGCGATTGATTTGGCGCGTGACGGTCATGCCGTTACGGTGTATGAAAAGTTGCAAGTTGTTGGCGGTATGATGCGGGTTGGCATTCCAGAATATCGTTTGCCGCGTAACATAATTGATTTTGAGTATAGTTATTTGGAAAAATTGGGCGTTCAGTTTAAGATGGGCGTTGAAATTGGGCGCGATATTACGTTCGAGGAACTAACAAAAACATACGACGCGGTAATCGCGGCTAATGGCGCGCATAAAGGTTTTGTTCCGCCTGTGAACGGTGCGGAGGCGGAGGGTGTTACTAATGCGGCGGCGTTTTTGAAAAGTGTTTCGCTTGGAGAAAGCACCAACGCGGGAAAAACCGTGGTAGTAATAGGCGGTGGTGATGTTGCAATGGACTGCGCCCGTTCCGCTTTGCGCGTGGGCGCGGAAAAAGTTACGCTAGTTTCTTTGGAACAAGAAGCCGAAATGCCAGCAAGCAACCACGAAAAGCACGGCGCGTTGGACGAGGGCGTAATTTTCCAATGTGGCTGGGGCAGTGACGAAATTACAAGTGCCGACAATCGCGTAAGCGGGTTGAAGCTGAAAAAATGCACTGCGGTATTTAACGCGGAGGGAAAGTTCAGCCCCACATACAGCGACGAAACTACCGTTCTGGAATGCGATACCGTAATTTTTGCAACGGGGCAGATGGTTGAAGATGTTACCAATGGCGCGATTCAAAGCGGCGGCGGTGGGCGTTATGTTTCTGATAAGCAGACCCTTGCGACAAGTATCGAAAATGTTTTCGTGGCGGGAGACTGCGCTGGCGCGACCATAGTAATAGAAGCAATGGCATACGGACGCAAGGCGGCAATTTCCGCAAACCGCTTTCTAGCGGGCGAAGATTTAACAAAAGACCGCGATTTTTCGGAGGAATTAGGCTACGACAGTAAGCTAGATATTCCGCTGCCCGAGGGAACGCAAGACCTTCCGCGCAAGCAAACAAAAATGCTAGACCCTAAAGAACGCGTAAAAAGTTTCGTCGAATGCGACCTTGGCTTTGATGATGTTACTGCAATCGAAGAGGGCAAGCGTTGCCTAAAATGCGAATGCAAAAAATGCATGACGGAGTGCATTATGCTTAACGACTTCACAAGCTACCCCGCCGAGTTATTCAAAAAATTCCTCGCCGACGGCAACATGGAACCGCTAGTGGCGTACTCCTGCAATATGTGCGACCAATGCACAATTGCTTGCCCGCAAGATTTCAAGTTTGCCGAAATTTTTGGAGGAATCCGCAAAGACATGGTAAAGGCGAACAATGGCGAATCGCCAATGGCTGGGCATAAGGCTATTAAGATGCATCAAAAACTTGGCTTCTCGAAGTTCTTCACGGTGATTGCGAAAGGGGGCAAAAAGTAATGTCCAGAAAAGTATTTCTGCCTGGCTGTGCCCTGCCATCATACAACCCGCAAAATGTGCAGCTTACAATAAAATTTCTCAAGGAGAAATTTCCAGATTTATCTGTGGTGCAAAAATGTTGCGGCAAGCCCACAAAAGCCGTGGGGCAAGCCGATAAATTCGCCGAAAGATTTGGTAGCTTAGTGCAAGACATAAAATACTGCGAAGGTGACGAGGTAATAGTGGCCTGTCAAAGTTGCATGAAAACCCTGCAAGAATGCAACGACTACAAAACGACTTCTCTATGGGAATTGCTTCCGCAAATAGGCTTGCCGCCAGAATTGGTGGGCAAGGCTAAGGATAGCGAAGTGGTGTTTTCCGTACACGATTCATGTTCAGTGCGTGAGTTCACGAAAATTCACGAAGGCATTCGCTGGATTATCAATGAACTTGGCTATAAGCAAACAGACCCGATAGGGCGTTCTCATGCAAACGCACGTTGTTGCGGTTTTGGTGGAATGGTTGGCCCAGCCAACCCAGACGTAGCCCTGCGCGTAATGAAACGTCGGGTAGATGACTTCCAAACCGACCATATAGTTGTATACTGCGCGGCGTGTAGGCAATCAATGCTAAAGGCAGGCGGTAAGGCGTGGCATATTCTCGACTTAGTTTTCGGCGACGTGGTACACGCAAGCACCCCGCCCCCCGAAGACACTCTAGCCAGCCCATTAAAAGCGTGGCGCAACCGAAGAAAAAGCAAGAGTTTAATAAAATCAACAATGAAGTAGGTGACAACCATGGACGAAAATGAAAAACTAGAAAACACCGAAACAAACGAAGCTGAACAACTAGAAACAACCCCTCCGCCAATCCCCGAAGAAAAACCAAAACGCATCATAATGGCAACGAAGGAAGCACCCTCCGAAGCTGAATCAACCCCCGCAAAAAAACGCGGCGGCGGAATCATTAAAATAATAATAGCCGTTGTGGTAATTGGCGTAGTGTTCTTGATAGCAAATGCGCTGGGTCTAACCGAAAGAATCCAAGATTTCCATGCAATGCGGGATTGGTTTCAAGGTTTGGGTTGGATTGGTTATGCTGTGTATATCGTCATTTTTATTTTGGTGTGCATATTTATGCTTCCCGCCGCGCCGTTTACTATTATCGCGGGTATTACTTTTGGCCCGTGGCAGGGAGCAATTTTGGCGTTGGTTTCGGCTACCATTGGGTCTGCGGCGGCTTTCCTTGTGGCGCGGTACATTGCGCGTGACATGATTGTCAACAAGTTTAAGGATAACCGCTTCTTCAAAAAAATCGACGAAGGTTTTGAGAAAAACGGCGTTAGTTTCCTTATTCTCACGCGGCTTGTTCCTGTGTTTCCGTTCAATTTGCAAAACTATGTTTACGGGCTTACGGGCATTAAGTTTTGGACTTTTGTAATTGTTTCGTTTATAACAATGGCTCCTGGTGCGTTTATTTACGCGTTTATTGCGGGGCAAATTGTTGAAGAAGGTTTTACTTGGCAGTTAATGGTACAATTCGCAGTTGCTGGTGTATTGTTGTTCTTGGTGTCGCTGATTCCAAAATATATCGCTAAGAAAAAAGGAATCAAACTTGATGACTAACAATGCAGTGATTCTTTTCACAAGAATCCCTGTAGCTGGCAAGACAAAAACACGCCTAATGCCCGTGCTAACTGGCGAAGAGTGCTGCGAACTGCAAAGCGCGTTTTTGCTAGATATGTACAGCGAGTTGCAAAAGGTAAAATCCAGCCGTGATATTTTTGTATATTATGCACCCGAGGGCGAGTTGACGCAATTACAAACTCTGCTTTCGGGTGCAGAAGTTTTTTTCCCGCAAACAGGAAAAGACTTAGGCGAAAAAATGTACAACGCTTTTTGTAATGTGCTGAAAATGGGCTATTCGCGTTGTGTGCTGTTGGGAAGCGACCTGCCATTACTACGCGCAAAAGACGTAGATGCCGCCTTCGATATGTTAGCAACACACGACATGGTGTTATGCCCAACCGAAGACGGCGGGTATTACCTAATAGGAATGAAAGAACCCGTTAGTGAAGTTTTTAACGTGACTTATGGAAAGTCAACGGTGTTTACGGAATCCATTGCACAGGCAAAAAGAGCGGGAAAAACCTGCGCCATAGGCGCGAGAGCCCAAGATATAGACGAGCCGCAAGATTTATTTAACTTGATGGACAAGCTGAAAAATGAAGATTCTTCCGTGTGTCCAAATACGCGGATAGTTCTTGAAAATAAGGGGCGTTTATATGGCACGAGAAAAAATGGGAAAGAGATTGACTGAAATAAATAAACTTTGAGGAGAAAAATTATGGGAAAAATTCAATGCGAATGTGGTAATGAACTCTCGGACTCCGTTCAAGGTGCTTCAAATAGGGCAAGATTTATTGCGGAGCAAGATTTGTTTGATTTCCTTGACGAAATTGAAAGTGAATGTCCTCGCATCGCGCCATCGAAAACATGGCGTTATTTTGGAGACATCTTCCAATGCTTCGATTGCAATAATATTATAATATTTAGTAATGGCTGTTACCGTGACTTTCGCCCCATAGAAAAAGCGGAAAGCGCGAACATATTAACCTCTCAAGTTGGAAAAAAAGTGACTTGATATAGTGCGTTGTCGAAAGCGAGAAGGGAAGTCGGCTGCTTTAAGCCGCTTCCCAGCGAAATCTTGAGACTACGCAAAACCAAATTGCAATAAACTTGCATGAAGGGTCGTAAATTATGAACATTAATCTAACACCACTTGAAACATGCGAAAACTTTTGCAACAAGTTGGGAATTTCCCCGCCCATAAAATTTGAACTACTAGGGCATGGCGAATACAACATAAACTACAGAATACGGCTACGAGACGACGAAAAAGCTTCAAATATATGTAATTGGCAAAAAGCGGCTGTGTTGCCGCTTTTGCGTATTCCAATGGGTAGCCAAATGCATTTGGAAAACCAAGTGCGCTACGAATATGAGGCGTTGCAGTTGCTACAACCATCGGGACGCACGCCCGCTCCGCTCTATTTAGATGACACAAAAAGCGTAATTCCATACGGATTCTCTGTGATGAGTTTTTTAACTGGGCGACCGCTTTGTTACGAAACAGACCTTTCAGCGGCGGCAGAATGCTTGGCAGATATTCACGCCTTGCCAATCCCCGATAATACGCATTTAATCGCGCCACAAAAACCACTAGCCGCCACGCTGGACGAATGCAATACAATGTCGTTACACTATCTAAAAAGCGACCAAGGCTTGCCCGAAGTAAAACAACTAATCCGCGAGCTACTAGAAAACGGACGCAAACTAGCAGAAAACGAACCACCAATAACAAAACGCAACATAATCAACACAGAATTAAACTCGTCAAACTTCCTAGTAAACCCCGACAAAACATATCTAGTAGACTGGGAAAAACCACTATACGCCAGTTACGGTCAAGACTTGGGGCATTTTCTAGCCCCAACAACAACTTTATGGAAAACCGACACAATTCTAACTCAAACAGAAATCCAATCATTTATAGAAACCTACGCAACAAGCGGAAAAGCCGCATTTCATCGATTACATGCGTCCACATCTCGAAGTTATGAACAATTTCCTAGCCCAGAACAAATATGGGCAGAAACACGCCCATACTTCATAATGACTTGCCTACGCGGAATTACATGGTGCGCAATGGCATGGATAGAATACCAAAGCCCAGACCGTCCATTAAAAGACGAGTTCACATTCAACAAACTAAAGCACTACCTACAACCAGAATTTCTGGAGTTTATAAAGAAAGAATATTTTACGTAGTACCAATGAAAGGGACTGCCCTAAAACTTCCATTTGCATGATAAAAGCCTATCCTCTCGGACAGGCTTGTTTTTGTATGCTAGGAAACTGTTCACGGCTTCGAGACGTATGCGTGGCGTGGCATGTCATCGGCGAAATG
>WQVV01000040.1 GCA_009785665.1 Defluviitaleaceae bacterium | reverse complement strand
GTATTTTCTCTCTGTTTTCATGGTTCGTATTTTATCATATCTCTAACAAAAAGCCGATAGCGAAACGTGAGCTATCGGCTTTTGCTTTTTCAATGCGGGCGGTCTTTGCCCGCTTTTTTATTCTAAAAACTTGATAAATGATACATATTGAGGTATTCTTAGAAGAAGGCGCGAAAGTGGATGAAGTATCGCAACAACATTCTACTTTTTAAATAAATTTTCGCGCAAATTTGAACTCGCGTATAGTTTATGTTACAATATTGCATTCCAAGAATCTGTCAAGTGATTTTTAGTGGAAATGGAACACGCCCAAGATTGTTTTTGATGCCTAAATCTTGGCGAAAGGTGCGTAGATATGCTTAAAGACATCGTACAATATTTCAAAGCTGATGAAGGATTTAGTCGTGTAATAGGCGCGATGTTTGCAACGTATATGCGATATGGCCGTCCGTTTGGCGCAGTGCGACTGGAAAACCCCAGCACGGAAGAAGAATCTGCGTTATCAACATTTTTCAAGCGGGACTATTATGACCAAGCGTTAATCCGAATTGGACTTGCAGATTTCGAGCGGCAGATACATGCGTTTTTTTCGGTGAGTTCAGAGCAATTGAAAGATATTTCGTTGGAAACGGTTTTGGAAGAATACACGGGTCAACCCATTGGTATAAAAGTACGGCATGAACCCAAGATGCACACTTTTTCAACAATGGTGTTGCATGAAGTATTGCCAAAATTCATTGACACACCAGCAGAACCTTGGTTGCGAGAAATACCAACACAAACGCGCCGCGCATACAGAAAATGGTCAGAGCGTTACCTGTACGACGCGCAGGAAGTTACCCAAATGGTAACAAATGTTGCAAGCGTTTTTAACAAATTGCCCGCAGGGGACAAGCTTATTCCGCTGTCAGAGTTCGCAGATAAATTTGCAAACTCGCCAGATGCGTTAGATTTCGCAAGCTTGCAAGGCAGGCTGTTTTTGCGAGCCTTAGCAAGTAAATTTGACATTCCTGCACCTTCAACTGTTGAAGAGTGTATCAGCTTGCACCTTCGTGCGAAAATTCTTTCGTATGGGGTGTTAAGTTATATTACGGTGCGCGGGCTACAAGCTAAAATAGATACAAACCCCGACCCAGTTTGCGCCACTTTCGATAACCTAAACCAACCGCACATACTAACCCTAGAAAATCTTTCCCAATTGACAGAATTTTCTGCATACGGCAACAAACTTTTCATTATAGAAGACCCGCTAGTTTACGCCGCCATTTGCGAAAAATTAGGCAATTTTAAAGCAACCGTAATCTGCCCAACCAATGGCGCAGGCGCGGCATTTATGTACTTGTTAAATTTCTTCCACAACGCAAATCTTCCAATATACTACGCAGGCAACATGACATTCGACGGTCTAGCACTAGCAGACAGTCTTTATTTGCAATACGGAAAAAGCCTAATCCCGTGGCGTTACGAACGCGAGGATTTCACAGAAATAATTTCCCAAAACAGCTACGTTTTACCCGACGAAAAAAAGAAGATAGCAATGCATAGCGAAGTTTTCGCCTCCGCACTATCACACATGCGGAAAGCAGGCAGAACGGCTTCTTCTGCGTCCATAATATCACTACTAATACAAGACATCAAAAGCCTGCTTACCGATTAGCGGCAGCGGCACAGCCGCTTTTCACCGACAACATGCACTACAAAACTACACACATGTCTCGAAGCCAGTTACCATTTCCCTGCCAACTAGCGGCATAGCCGCTTTTCACCGATAACATACACTACAAAGCTACACACACGTCTCGAAGCCAGTTACCATTTCCCTGCCAACTAAAATTATCGTCCAATACGGCAAGCCTTCATCATAAGAAAGCCCCACCCCCACGGCAGTAAATTCCTCATTAAGCAAGTTCTCACGATGCGCGGCAGAATTTAACCAAGCAGAAACAACCTCTTCCGCAGTCTCCTGCCCAGTGGCAATATTCACCCCAGCCGTCACAAACGGCACACCAAACTGCACCAGCATCTCGTCAGGTTCGCCATATAATCGCGACTCGTGTCCGAAAAATTCCAACCGAACCATCTCTTCAACACGATACCGCGCAAGCCGCGACACTTCCCAATCAACAGCAAGTTCCGCCACACCATGCGCCACACGTTCACTATTAACCAACGCAATCAAATCCATTTCCGGAGTTGAAAATATAAACAACCCAAGCACAGCACAAACCAAAAAACAACCCACGAATCCAACCCTCTCAACGCTAAAATTTGGGTCAAGCCTTTTTTAAAGGCTTGCAGGGGTATTGGGGACAGCGTCCCCAAGGTCTTAAAATCTTTTGACCTTAAAATCTTTTGACTTTAATCTTTAATCTCTATCACCTAAGTAGCATGTCCGAAAACAAGGAGGTTAATACAATGGGCAACAAAGTTGACGTTGTACTCGGCGGCGAAAAAGTTACGCTTAAATCCGACGAAACCAAGGAATACTTGCAGAAACTTGCAACTTATATTGATAAAAAAAATGACGAAATAAAAGCCAGAAATGTTGCAGCGTCTATTGATGACCGTGTGCGTACTTTGTTGCTTTCATTTAATATGTCCGACGAACTTCACAAAGAAAAAGATGAACATGGTAGACTAAAATCTGTACACCAAAGATTTGTACTTGAAATGGGAAAAATGCAAGACGATATGACCAGAAAAAACGAAGAATCAAAACAACAAGCATCAAAAATAAAAAGACTAGAAGAAGAGGATAGAAGAAAATCCGAACATATGGACAGGCAAGCCGAACACATGCGAAGGCAAGACGCAAAACTAGAAAAACTAGACGCGGAATCGAAAAAAACAATAGCAGAATTGGCCTCCACAAAAGCAGAATTAGCCACCACAAAAGAGGAATTAGTCTCCACGAAAGAGAAATTAGTCTCCACAAAAGCGGATTTAGACGAGTTTATCCAAAGCTTTGACGCGAATAATAACGCTGAAGGCGAAAATATAATTTCGATAAACAACCAATCACCAACAAACAGAAAGGCATGGTAATATGGAACATGTAGACGTGGTGTTTGACGGCAAAATAATCACGCTTAAATCCAAAGAGTCGAGAGAATATTTGCAAAAACTTGCTTTCTATATCGACAGAAAAATTGATGAAATCAAAGCAAGTAATTTGGCTTCGACGGATAATGATTATTTGCGTATCGCTTTTAATGTAGCAGACGACTATCACCGAGAGCAAGAAGAGCTTAGAAGATTAAAATCAGTACATCAAAGGTTTGTACTTGAAATGGGCAAAATGCAGGAGGAACTTTCTAAAAAAGCTAATGAACTTAATAAATGCAAGAAAATGATAGCGAAACTAGAAGCAGAATTGGCAGAATTGAAACAGAAATAAAGCGGCGCAGCGGCACAGCCGCCTTTCACTGATGACATGCATTGCAAGCCACGCATACGTCTCGAAGCCGTGATGGAGAATGACAAAATGCAAAACTGGAATCCCTACGACAGTGGCAAAACCATAAGTACAACAGGCATAGACAATGGTGTAATTATCAATGATGAGGAATTTTTAAATGATGCACGAATCACATTAGAAAGTGATGGACATGCACCGTACAGCATTTCCTGCGGTATTTACGGAGTTATGTTCCATACTGCCTTTGCCAAAGACCATGCTGATGCCATTAATAAATATGAAGAAATGAAAGCGGCTATTGTAGATTTTATTAACGACAAAAACAATACAGATGTTAGCGATTGGTGCGGTTGGTTTGCAGACAAATTTTGATAGCCTTCCGCATTTCGGCATTCCGTATAGAAAGGCATGATAACATGAGAATAGCAGAACTAAGAGTTTTGATGAAAGCACGCGGAATAGATGCATATATAATCCCACACGGAGACGCTCACGCAAGCGAATATATGGCAGAACACTGGCTTGCAAGGGAATGGATTTCTGGATTTACGGGGTCTGCGGGGCTGGTTGTTGTGACGGCTAACAAGGCAGGGCTATGGACGGACGGAAGATATTTCATACAAGCGGCTCGCGAATTAAACGACCAAATTGAATTATATAAAAGCGGCGAGCCTGACGTATTAACGTATCAGGCTTTTTTAGAAAAAGAACTGCCAACTGGCGGAAAACTAGGCTTTGACGGACGCACAATTACAGCGGCGGAGTTCGCCAAAATAAAAGAAGCATTAGAGGACAAAAATCTAACTTTCGCGTACAAAGAGGATTTAGTCGGCGAACTTTGGAAAGACCGCCCATCAATGCCCACGGCAAAAGCATTTGAACACCCGATACAATTCGCAGGAAAAACCGTCGCGGAAAAATTAGCAGATGTTCGCGCCAAGATGAAAGAAAAAAGGATTACAGCCTACCTTTTAACTGCGTTGGATTCTGTCGCGTGGCTGTTTAATTTTAGGGGCAATGATATAAAATTCTTTCCCGTGTCATACGCCTTCGCGCTGATTACCCACACAGAAGCTCATGTTTTCATTGATTCCGAAAAAATCACCTTACCAGATGCAATCCAGCATGACTACGACGCGTTGCCTAAATTCTTGCAGGATTTCAAAACGGAAAAATTATTTTACAATCCCAATACCACAAATGTTTTGTTGGCGGAAGCCATTCCAAAAGGTATGGACGCAAGCAAACTTTTAAAACCCCATGAAGATATTGTACCCATGCTAAAGGCGGTAAAATCGCCCACAGAATTGGCAAACATAAAAAATGCCTACATCAAAGATGGCATTGTAATGGTAAAAATGCTTTACTGGTTGTACGCCGCAATGCGAGACAATCCGCCCGTAACAGAGGGCGACATAGTACGAACCTTGAAAAATCTTCGCAAAGAACAACCGTTTTATGTATGCGATAGCTTCGCCACGATTTCTGCCTATGGCGAAAACGCCGCGCTTTCCCATTACAACAGTGGCGAAACAGGCACGACCCTTCGCGCAGAGGGCTTCTTCCTAATAGATACAGGCGGTCAATACCTTGACGGCACTACCGATACCACCCGCACAATCTGCCTAGGAACTATTTCCGAAGAAATGAAACGCGATTTCACGCTGGTGCTAAAGGGCAATATCGCCCTGTCTCGCGCAATTTTCCTAAAAGGAACGACTGGCTCTGCGTTGGATATTCTTGCACGCAAGCCTCTTTGGGAACACGGAAAGAATTATCGTCACGGCACAGGTCATGGGCTTGGCTACTGCTTGGGCGTTCACGAAGGCCCGCATAATATCACGCAATTGTACAATCCCGTTCCTCTAGCCGAGGGAATGATAATTTCCAACGAACCCGCCTTATACAAGGAAGGGCATTACGGCATTCGCATAGAAAACATAATCGCAGTAGCGGCGGCGGCAGCACGGCCGCTTTTCGCCGATGAAATGCAGTCGCAGGTACATGCACGTCTCGAAGCCAGTTCCTCTGGTGATAGTGATAGCGGAAATTGCGATAATCCCGAAAATCCTAAGAACCCCGACGGAACTTTCCTTTCATTTGAAACTTTAACGTACTGCCCAATAGACCTAAACGCCATAGCCCCAGAATTACTAACCGAAATAGAACGCAATCACTTAAACGCATATCACCAAAAAACCTACGAAATTCTATCCCCACACCTCACCCCAGAAGAATCCGAATGGCTAAAAGAAGCAACGCAACCCATTTAACGACGGGTTGTGTTGCTTCGCATTAGAATCATGTCGTGAAAAGCCTCTAGGCGAGTCTTTATGCCTGCTTCGGCGGTTTGGGTATCGAAGGTTAGGTATAGGATTGGGATTTCGTGGTCGTGGGAAATGTTTTGTAGGATAGACATGGCATCAATTTCGGGCATACAGCCGAAGGATTTTACATGAATCAGACCGTCGTAATTTTTGCGTGCAAAACTTAATGCGGCGTTGATTGTATCAATGCCTGTCGCGCCTATGTCATACTTTACATAATGTTGCACGCGTTTTAAAAGTTTGGGCATGTCGCGGTGAAACACGGTTGTGGAAATGTTTAAGTTTCGTGTTACATAAATTTTCATTGCGGCTAGTTCTTTTTCTAAAAAATGGTTTGCGAATGGCTCTATTACGGTAAAGTATTCGCCAATTAGCCCTACTTTAAGCAAATCTTTTGGAAGATTCACCTTGACGGCTTTTATCTCTTTTAGATAATGCGAAAATGCGCGCTTTAGTTCCTTTTTACTTTTCACCTGCTCGGCCTCAGTCAGATACGCCTTGTACAATAGGTCGTAAGACCCTGCGTTTACCTCGAAGCCGATATTTTTGCGAATATGCTTTTCCAACTCATCCATTTGCTTAACCATTGTGAACGCGGTTGGCAAAGTTGTGGCAAGTGTTTCAATGGTAAGTTTTTCATTGTATCGTTTCAGCATGTCCCATACCGATTTCGGATTTTTCATGCGCATTCCCGCAAGATTTATAAATTCAAATTCGTAACCAAGGTCGCGCAAAATTTGCTCGTGAAGTTCGCCATAATACCCAAGGCGGCAAATACCCCCAAACTGAATCAGCGTATCTGCGCCATTTTCCAAGGCTTCTATGTGATTTCCCAAGTTAAATTTAAACGGCGCGCAAACAAAGTCGGGACTGTGAATACTGCCCAACTCCAGCGTTCTCTTAGTAATAGCAGGTGGCGTAACAACCTCCGCATCAAACACACGCCGCACAAAATACCGAATAGGCACGTCATAATTACCCATACGCGGGAAGCTAACTTTCATAGCGAACACTCCTTTTTTAAGACCTTGGGGGAAAGGAACTTGTGATGTCGCTTTCCCTAATGCGAAGCGAAAGGAAAGTGAACAAGTTCCTCTCCCCCAAACCCCCTCCTCAAAACTTTATAATTGTAGGCTATGCATGAGTGGAAATCTTTTAAAATCCCACTCAACTACAGGCGCAAAATAAAAAAGTTTTTTTGAAGGGGGGTTTGGGGGGAAACTTTTTGTTCACAAAAAGTTTTCCCCCAAGGTCTTAACCTCGCCCCTCTTGAAATTTATTATGTCAATAAAACTTTCTATTCTTGTTTCTAACCCCGCTTGGCCCTCTTGTTCGTCTACTAATAGGCTTATTATTGGCTTGTCTTTTATTTTGCGGATTATTACCTCGTTTACTAGGGAGTCGGGGCCGCAGGGGAAGGCTGTTAGTAGTATTATGCCGTCTATTCTGTCTTTGTATAGGGCTATCGCGCCTAGCAATTCTTGGTTGTAGCTCCACTTTAGGGTGGGGCTTATTTCGCGGGCTAGTTGAACTGCCGTTGCACGCTCTACAATTTCTGCGATTATTGGGATTGCGTTAAGTGCGGATAACCGCTCCAGAATTGGGCGGCCTATTAGTGGGTCGTTGATATTGTAGGAATGGGAGACTATTAGAATTTTCAATTTATCGCGGGTTTGCAGAATTTCGTTTTGCTGTTTGATGCGTTGTTCGTGCATCATTTTTTCGGCTTGCTTCGCCATGAAGTATGCGCGTAGTATGCTGAATCTGCGTTTTTTTAGCTTGCGCCCCATTTGCAGAAACGCCATGAACTCTGTTTTGTTTTTTGCATAATCTATGTTGTAGTCAAGAATTTTTACATTGCGGTCGCGAAAGACATTCTGCACCACGTCATACGCCGACCACAATTTTGAACATACAATCTGGTCGCGAGTATACGAAGCCACGCGAGGCACTAGAATATAATCGCATTTATCTATCAACCATTCCACATGCCCCAAGTAAATTTTCGAGGAAAGACAGCTTTCGTCTATGGAACTTTTCGCCCCCGTTTTTATAATTCCCTTGTTGGTGTCGGGGCTTAACACCACTTCGCAACCCAGTTCCTCGAAAAAAGTTTCCCACAACCAGCGGTATCTGTAGTACAAAAATGCTTTTGGTATGCCTATTTTCATGCTTACTCCTTTGCTATGCGTCTTTGTTTATTTTATGTGCGAAAGGCTCTCCTAGTTTTGTGTAATTTATCATTTTCTTTTCTCTAAGTTCGTAAAACATTTTGCGCTACACTAACACGAGCATACGCAACGCCCAAACGCTCCAACAACAAGGATTTCACATGAATCCCCCCAGCATAGGTCGCAGATTTTCACCTTCAATTATAATTGTTTCAAGTGACAACCCTTCTTTTTCAGCTAGAAGATAAAGCTCTTCTTGTGCTGGGCTTGTATACAATACAATTCCTAACTCTACACCCGCGTTATCGTCTGTTTTGGTTATTTGCGCAAGTATATAGTCATCGGGGTAGGTTTCGCTTATAACTAAAAAACTCATTTCATCTGCGTTGCTTATTTTTTTTAGCATTTCTTACCCCTTACGTTAAAAATTTTACATCTTCAATAATCTTATCAAAAATTTGATTTCTATTGCCAGATGTATTGTATATTTTGAAATTGTGCTTCTTAAAAATTTCATATTGCCATTTCATGCCCTCTGCGTCCTTGTGGTGAAGTTCGCAAAACTGCTTTAGTTCTTCGTCTGTGCTGTTTTTTGTCCAGTCATGTTCGGTGTCATGTTTTTTCAAATTGTTATAAAGTTCATCTTTTGTTGCGATATTTGCCAAGGCGATAAAAATGAATGCATCTTCCTTTTTTATGCCTGCGGGTTTAAGTATTTCGTCCATTAATGGCATCAGCTTATCAATATCAAAAATTTCTATTTCGGCTACAAATTTTTTTCCATTTAGAGCATATGAATTTCTCGCCATAGCGCAAAAACTATGGGCGAGGAACGGTGTAACGGAAGCAATTGTATGCATAAAGTCATCAACGCACTGTATCTCGCCATGTTGCTTTATCTGCAATTGTGGGTATGCCTTAATAACTGCATCAACATAATAGTTTACACCCGCGATGTTATAACCCAGCTCTTTGTTTATCCGCCTTGTTAATGTTGTTTTGCCTGCTCTTGACGAGCCGAAGATTAGTACATTTTTCCCATTATGATTTAGCATTTGCGCCTCCTGCTATTCCCCCAAACTCACCGCAAATTCCTGTTCGTAATCAGATTGCGGGAATAAATCGCCAAAACCTTGGTCTTTTACGGTGATGGTAATATCGGTATTGGAGTGAAATTTCACGCCTATTTCTAGTCTTGTTACGCCTTTTGGGCGAGCGGGTAGACCGTCTAGGTGAATATTTGCTAAGCTTCTGCCTTCGCCTGTTGGGGATAATGTGGCTATGTGTAGTTCTAGCGTTCCGTTTACCATGCTGTTTACCAGCAGTAATTTCGACGGGTGTTTCTGCCACCAGAAGCCGTTGCGTTCTACTAGGGGGAGGAAGTTTTCGCCGTCGGCTAGGCCTATGTCGTATTTTAGTTGGTGGTTGTCTTCTACTGAAACTGGCGAACCTGTTAAATCTAATTCGCGTGCAGCTATTAATGCCGCGCCTTCGGCGGTAATCATTTTTGGATTTTTGAAGAACTGCACGCGTTCTTTTGGGAAAACCTTTGTCACAACTTCCTTTGCCCAAAGCATTTCAAAACCGCCACCGCCGCAAAGAACGGTATCGACCTGTTGTGGAAGAACGCCCTTATTATAGAGATTTTTCTCAAGCACATTACGAATAAAGATATTAAACCGCCGTACATACGGGGCTACAAGCCTATCAACTTGTTCAACGGTTATGGTATGCTGAACTGGCGGGTACACAAAATTGTAATAAAGTTTCAGCGGTCTTGTGCGGATATTTTTTTGGAAAAGTACGTCTTTGTGTTGGTGTGTAAACGCATGAAATTCCTCGCGTATATTGTTTGCGCCTACTGTGTTGATTGCTTCTAGGTCGCCTGTTATGCCTGTTAGGAAGGATTCAAACAATTTTTCCACATCAGAATTAAGCGCGGCCATGCTGATTTCGCTATCAAACACCGACGACATACTTACTGCCGAAAGCCCGCTGGCGTTTTTTTTCACGCTGTACAAACCGCCGCGTAATTCTCTGCTTCCTAGGTCTAGTAGCAACGTGCGTTCGGTTACATCTTTTACGGTTTGATAATGCCGCGCTAGAACGCATTCCCTATCGGGTACCAGCGCGATTAGTTCTTTTTCGTAGCCAGCTATTTTAAAAACCTGCGTAAACTCCTCATAAGCGGCGGCACTGAAATAAGCGGGGACAGAGGCAACAATACCTACAATCTCCGCTTTAGGATTAATATTTTTGACATTACCCAGCAGTTCCTTTATGAACAACGCAAAAACGCTGGCAACTCGAACCGAGCGACCATCAACATCAACATGCCCGCCCTGCCCCATTAGCTCGAACAGATTTGGAAAAACCGTCCCCGCGCCCCCGCCAAGAACGGCATACTCACCAAAAACCCATTCCTTAGACTCGGCAACGTATTGCATTGCCGTTGGAATGGACTGCTTTCCGTAACCGCCGCTTAAATCAATGCCTTCTGCCACGCCGTCTGCAAGGTTGTAGAACGCAATTGCGGAGGAATCATTCCCAACGTCCAACCCGATTATATAGTTTGTTTCGTTGTATTTTTCGGTTGGGGAGAGGTTTTTATATCTTTTCCAATTCATGGGCTACCTCGCGGCAATGACGTTCGCCCGTAGAATAACTTGTTCCGCTGTTCTGTAACCCGCCGTCACCACTTTGATGATTTCGCCCTTTTCAAAGCCTTCTTGTTTTTCGGCTACTAGCACCTCATGTTCTTTGGCGTTGAAAATTTCGCGTATGTCGGGGCGAATTACGGCTATGTTATTTTTCTTCAAAATTACTTCCAAAGCGCGGAAGGTATCGTCAAGCATGGAAACGGCAACCAGCACGACTAATCTTGCAGAATCACGCAAGCGCGACACGCTATGCGTAAGAATTTCTTCAAATGTGCAAATTTCGTATAGCAGAACTTCCTTTTTAAAGCGCAAAGACGATTTATCAAGAATTTCCGTGTACAGATTCACTTGTTTTTCCATGCGTTCGCGGCCTGGTTGGAATGCTTCGCCAGCTTGGCAATTTTTGAAAAACGCAGGGACTTCCGTTTCTTTTGCTGGCGGGTTTTCTAACCACGCATTACGCACGCCTTCCAAAACGGATTGCCTTTCCCCGTCGGGAATTTGAATTGCTTCGGCAGAGAAATCTTTTAAAATGTCCATGCCTTGCCTGTTGAAATTCTGGGTGCTTTCTTTTAGCCCAGAAATTTTTATGTCTATTGTTTCGTGAATGCCTAACAAAATATCATGCTCGACGCTGGTGTCGTCGGAATTTTCCGAAAGATTGGGCAGGGATTGTAATGCTTTGCTGAAAACCCCCGCAACTTCATCAGCGAGAAGAACTTCCGCGCTTATTATGCGTTGAAGCCTGTACGCCGCCTGCTTGTAATCCACTGCAATATTGTCTAGCAAAGTCATAGTTTCTGCGTCTAACGCGGCGAAAAATTGCTTGCGCTCGGGGGCTTTTGGCACGGAGTTATCCAGCGAAGCTAGTAACGTATGCTCGAACTCCTCGAATGGACGCGCTGGCATTGGTTTTTTTGGTGGTTCGTTTAGCATTTTTTGCAGATTTTGAATTATTGGGCCTGTTTGCTGATACGCTTCACGAAGCGAATCCAATATCACGGAAATTGCGGTTACTTGTACGTCTTCTGTCATGGCGTAGGGGTTTTCGGCTTCGTGGGCGGCAATTGCGTTTTCTAGGGCTAGAACCTGCACTTTTATTATATTGCCTAGTTCTTCCCATTCGCGTTCGATTAATTCGGTGCAATGACGTGCTACTTTTCTGCCGTGCAGGTCGTCCATGCGGGCTAGGCAGAATCGCAGACCTTCGCGGTAACTGGTGTACATATCATAAAAATCTGCACGAAGAATCATATCAAAGGATTCGTCCCATTCCTGCGAGTCCTCGTCCCGCAGACCAGTGACAAAACCACGGCGTTGGCGGTCAATCAGCCCCGACGCGCTTGCTTGCGCCGAATCTATAATCGCTTTCTTCTCTGCTGTAATTGGATTAGACGCGGTATCACCCTGCCGCGCCTCCTCAAACTCCCGCAGCCGAGAATTTAGCACCTCACAAAGCCCCCCAATCAGTGCGCGAACCGTGGGGCTTTCAAAGGGATAATTTTCCGCTTGCGAAATAACATGCCGATACACGCCCATCAGTTCAACCAGATGGGCGTACACGGCTTCGTCAGCATCATTAAGGCGCGAAAAACGCGCCGCGTCAGCCGCAATTTGCGAACACACCGACCGACTAAGTGCCGTAAACTTACTATTAATATTCTGGCTAAGATTTTCAACAGTGGCCAGCTTATACTTCTGCCATAAAGTCCAAAGTTGCGAACCGCCAAGACCTTTTGACGGCAAAGAAGAATTTTCGCCCCGCTTAGTTTTCGACCTAGATTTAGCCGCCATAATGCGCACCTCGTTTTTTTGTAAAATTCGTAGTAGGTTACTCACTCAAACTTTCAATTAGCAAACTTGGATAAACGGGCTTCATGCCATCATCTATGTCGAAGAACACCGCAAAGGGGTATTTTTTATCTCCAACCAAGTTCCAAATATCTACACCAAAGCTAAAGTTTTGCTTGTTTCGGGATATTGTGTATTCCAAGTTGTTTAAAATGTTAAGTCCTAACAAAATATTGTTCGTTAGCACCCCTTCATAATCAGCACAAAATGCAAGCATTTGAGGGATTGCAAAGCCGCCAAAACGAACATTATCAAAACTGTAAGCTTGAGCATTGTATACTCTACCGCCAACTGCTATGGTGTGCTTTTTGTTTAATGCCCTTCCGTGTTTCTTTGCAATAGACAGCGGGATTAGGGTGTTCATGCAACCAGTATCCACTATACACTGCCCTTTATCTTTCCCGAAATATACAGCGCAAGCAATTCGGTGCGGAAGCTTTTTATTCAGAAGTAATGTATACAACATCTAGGCTCTCACCCTTATCAATGTAACCGTAATGAATATACCCTTCAAAATCAAGTTCCTTTTCCAAAATGTTGTAGAGTATATCTCTGCTTGTGGGAGAATGTTCTATTGTTGCCATAACATATCCACCAAAAACTGAATCATCCTTTTGCTTAACCAACACCCACATATCCTCATATGTTCTGTCGATTTCATCATCATACATAAACACGGGGTTATCAAACCTTTTTAACACTATACACCTCCTTAGGTGTATAGTTCATCTACGGCTAGTTCGGTTACTACGCCGTCGGTTGATAGGCTTTTGGCTAGTACGCGCAGCATGTTATCTTGACCTACATGGAAGCTTACTTTTACTTTTTCCTGTCCTCTTGGGCCTGATGGGATTCCTCTTAGTGATGTTCCTGCTAGGCGTTTCATGCCGTCGCGGCTTACGTTTATTGCCTTGTCGGAGGTGCTTGGAACTGTGTTTTCGTAAGCTACTATTGCCATGCTTGTCACATTGTCGAAGTTGGTCATTAGTGGTTCTGGCGCGTCAACTGTTAGGCCGTCTTTGGGAATATCCACTCCAGCGGGAACGATTTCCATGAATCTGCGGCCTGCGATTTCCAGCCCTAGCGGGTGAATTGTGCGTTCTTGAACAACTGGGCCGCGAACTGTTGGCATCATAATCATGTTGCAGTAGTACGCCGCGCCTTGCGAAATGCTTAGTGCTGGGCTAATGCGTGATTTAAACGGCTCTTTGCCAAAGCGTTCGGTTATTTTTTCGCCTGCGTATATGATGGAAGAACTTCCGCCCACTAGGAAGATTTCGTTTATATCGGATTCTTTTAGACCGCCTGCTTCTAGGCAACGGTTTACGCAGTTTAATGTTTCGTCGATTAGGTCGGAAACGCTTTTGTCGCGGAATTTTTCGTAAGCTTCTTGGCTGTCGCCTAGGGTGTTTACGCGCTTGTGGGTTAGGAATTGCTCGCGTGTTATTTCCATATTTATGTTTACGATTCTTGGCTCTTGGATTAGTGGGGCTAGGGTTACTTTTGTGGATTTTGTTTGGCTTAGGCGTTCTTTTGCTTGGGTTGCGGCTTGTTGTAGGCGCACGAGGGCTACCTTCTTTTGGCGTTTGGAAACGCCGTCGTCTGCGTCCTCGTCGAAGAGGTCTATTTCTTCGCCTGTTAGCTTTTTAAATTCTTCGTATACAATGTCCATTATTATTTTGTCTATGTCGTTGCCGCCTAGGTCGTTGTCGCCGTAGGTGCTTACTATGGAAATTGTTGGTTCGCCTGCTTCTTCCACTTTGATTTCTAGTACGCACGCGTCAAATGTTCCGCCGCCGAAGTCGTATACTAGAACTTTCTTGCTGGATTCCTCGTTGACTGCGTAGGAAATTGCTGATGCGGCTGGCTCTAAACGCAAGTAGATGTTTTCTGGGTCGAAGCCCGCTAAAACTGCCGCGTCTTTTGTCATTTTCTTCTGCTTGTCTGTTGAGTTTGCGGGTACGGTTATTACACAGCCAGAAAATTCGCCGCTTATGCCTAGCTCTTCTTGTGCGTATTCGTCGGCTTTTTGTTTCAAATAGCCTAGGATTTCTCCTGCTATTTGCTCGGGGGTGAATTGAAATTCTTTGTCGTCTACGGATACGGTTAGTTTTTGCTCGCTTCCAAGGTAGCGTTTGATGGACAAAATTGTAGACAGCGGGTAAATGATTGCCGCTTCTTTTGCCTGTACCCCAAAGATACGTGAGAGTTTGTTCTCATCTTCTGGGTCGGATTCAAATTGTATTGCCGTTGGGAAAATGTTTGACCCGTCTATCGGAATAGTTTGGGCTTCGCCTTCCGAAAAATTGTACACACTTACTACCGAGTTGGTTGTTCCGAAGTCTATTCCCAGAAATAACCCGCGCTCCATGTCTAATCCTAATGTTCCCATTTTTGTTGCCTCCTGTTAGTGAAATTTATTTTCGCAGTTTCGTATTATATACGTAGATGTCTAAGGTTTGTTTTCTCATTTCTGTATAATAACCTGTTTGGTAGGAAAAATCTAGTAGGAATGCGTTTGTTTTAGCGTGGCATTATTGATTTCATTGTTGGTACTACGCGATTTCTTCCGCTGTCTACGCCGAAGCCTACATGTGTTGTTTCTATTGTTAGTATGTGGTCGCGGTGGTCATCGGAACTCATCCAGCCATCTACCAGCTCTTGCGGGGACATGTAGATGTACTCTACTTGCCCGTTTAATAACACCCTCCAGCGTTGGGAATTGGCGTTTTCCATATAAAGCCGTCCGTATGCCCCAAAGAAATTACTGCGTACCATTAAATCGCCGTAGTAATTATCGGTATGCCCTGCCGTGTGGTACTTCACTTGCAGATAACTAAATAACCGCGCCGCCATAGACAACCGTGGACATAGCGTGAACGGTGGTAGGTTATGCCCTTCGCGTATGTCGTTGATTATTTTTAACAATTCTAGTTCTTGCGCGTTTATCCCGCCGCGAATGTTGTAGTCTTCTATCCACGCGGTTAATTCCGTTGATGTCATTCTGCGCGACGGGTGCGGGCGTGATGGCCGCGTTTCTGTATAATGCGGCGCAAGCTCTAGCATTCGTTCTAATTCTTCCGTTGTGAATATCGCTGGCTCGGCTATAAGTCCGCTCCAGCCTTCTGGCGGTGGTTCTGGAGGTGGCAATGGTGTTACTATCGTTACCACTTGGTAGTTTGGTCTTTCATTTATATTGCCAAGTATATTCACAAAACCCATCGCGAAAAAAAATACGGCCAATACAAATGCTACCGCCGCTATTGTTTTACGCATATCATGCCCCCTCTTTTTTACTTTGCTTCACTCTAAACTATAGTCTAATACGTGAAGAATTGCAAATTTTACACGCTATTTTTCCTATGAAAAAGTATCATTAAGCAATTGTAATCTGCTGTTGTAGAGATTTTAATAAAAAATTATCAAGAACAACCCCCATCACTTGCACTTTACGGCGAGTGATGGGGGTTGTTTTTGCTGTTGTGAATTAATAGCATTATCTGAAATATGCATCACCAAAGCCAATGCCAACTGCATAAGCAAAGTTAGTATTGATTTGAAATCGAAATTGCACACGTTGTACCCCAGATATATCTATATCAACATGTACTGGTGCGCTTGAATCATTGCTAACATCAGCACCACCAAGGAATCTACCAGTGTCTACGCAGGTGATTATAAGTGTGCCTTGAGCAATTCCATTATTTCTATCTAAGCTAAGCATATTAAAACCGAATACTCCTAACACTCTAGTAAACCCTAAAGTATCGTAAGTGGCGGTTGCATATACTTGGGTACTATTATGCATGTGCGATACCATTCCAGTAAGACCAAGTGATAATCCTCTGTGATACGTTGCATCGTTTATGACGAAAGAGCCATTTACTGGGTGTTGTGTAAATGTTGCGGAAGCTCGTGTTCCGAAACCTCCTGCCATAACTGTTCTTGGCGGCTCTTCAAACTCCAGTGAAGTAGCAAATACATCACTTTCCAAGAAAAATCTTGCCACAGGAAGTGTGGCGGCTTGCCCTACATAAACGGTTTGAGTATTACCGTCCCAGCGTACTTCTTCGCCCAAGGCTTCGGCAACAGCACGAACTGGCAAAAATGTTGTGCCACCAAAAATAAACGGCTCTACAACATTACCCTGCGCGTCCCGTGGAATTACATGCGTACCATTTATAACAAGGCGAATGTTATTGTAAGTAACGCTGATGCTTTGTGTGCGTGCGGCGGCGTATGCGCCTGTTGCAAAAGCCATCAGCAACAACGCGGTGATAAACCCCGATACATAAACTCTGATTGTCTTTTTCATGGTCATTTCCTCCAAAAGTTTTTTGCTTGCTGAAAATTGAAATTTTTGTTTCGTGGTTACAAGGTCGTGAGTTATCTTGCTC